>NZ_JBHYXZ010000024.1:0-21806 GCF_042752395.1 Actinosynnema sp. NPDC059335
GGCCGCCCGCCGGGCGCAGCGTGACGACGCCGCCTACCCGCTCGAACCGCCGGCGGGCCGGCGCGCGCGCCGTGACGACGCTCACCCGGTCGAGCCGCCGACGCCCGGTCGCCGCGCCCGCCGGGGCGACGAGCCGTTCCCGGCCGACGCGCCGCCCGCCGGCCGCCGGGCCCGGCGCGACGACGTGCCGCCCGTCCCGGTGGACCCCGACAAGACCTCCTACGTCGAGCCGGTGGCGGTCGAGCACCCGGCCCGCCGGGCGGCGCCCTCCGAGGTGGCTGCCCGCCTCGGCGGCGCGCCGGCCCCCGCCGGACCCGGGCGGCCCCGGCCCGCGCCGCCGGACGCGGACGCCACCCGCTACACGAACGCGTTCTCCGGCAGCCTGCCCCCGCCTCCCGGCGCCCGCCCGCCCGGGCCGCCGCGTCGCCCTCGCCCCGTCGACCCGCCCACCGAGGTCATCGCGCCCGTGGACGACTACGACGACGACTACGAGGACTACGACGACGAAGAGGAGTTCTACGAGGACGACGACTACTACGACGACGAGGACGAGCAGCCCGCGCCGCCGCCCGACAGCGTGGCCCGCAAGACCGTCCGCGCGATCGGCGAGCTGCTGATCACGGCCGGCCTGGTCATCCTGCTGTTCGTCGTCTACGAGGTGTACGTCACCGACCTCATCTCGGCGGGCAAGCAGGACGACGCCACGCAGGCGCTGGACGAGCAGTGGAACTCGAACACGGTCGAGTCCGACCCGCAGCGCCACGCCCAGTACGAGCTGCTGGACGGCCAGGCGTTCGCCAAGATGTACATCCCCGCGTTCGGCCCGGACTACAAGTTCTCCATCGTCGAGGGCACCACCGACAAGGACCTGGAGATCGGCCCCGGCCACTACAAGGGCACGGCGCTGCCGGGCGACCCGGGCAACTTCTCCGTCGCGGGCCACCGGGTCGGCAAGGGCGCGCCCTTCAACGACCTGGACCTGCTGAACTCGTGCGACGCGATCGTGGTCGAGACGCAGACCCAGTGGTTCGTCTACCGGGTGCTGCCGAAGTCCGGCGAGGCGGCGACGTGGGCGCAGAAGCAGGCCGACCCCAAGTGCGAGAAGGTCTCGCCGCTCGGCGCGCCCTACGACAAGACCGTCGGCCAGGAGATCGTGCTGCCCACGCAGGGCGAGGTCATCGACCCGGTGCCGCACTTCGAGGGCGAGGTGCCCGCGGCGCAGCAGGTGGCGCTGATGACGCTGACCACCTGCCACCCGCGGTTCTCCGACAAGCAGCGGCTCATCGTGCACTCGGTGCTGACGATGAGCTACCCGAAGGCCCCCGGTTTCGTGCCCGAAGAGATGAAGGAGCAGTGATGTACGGGTGGATCTGGCGGCACCTCCCCGGTCCGCTGCCCGTGCGCGTCCTGGAGGCGCTGGTGCTCGTGGCCGGGGTGGTCGCGCTGCTGATGTTCGTGGTGTTCCCGTGGGCGGAGCCGAAGCTGCCGTTCAACAACGTGACGACGCCCCAGTAGCCGCTACGACCGGCAGATGCCGGTCATCTCCGCCCGGTCCACGACCTTGACCCGGTCGCGGCCGCGGGCGGCGCCGAGGGCCAGCTCGTGCGCGTCCAGCCGGCGCCACCCTTCGACGGTGGTGAACGGCACGGCGCGCTGCTCCAGGAACCGGACCACCGCGTCCGGCTCGCGGGCGGGCGCGGCCGGCAGCCCCGGCGCGTCGGCGAGCAGGCTGGTCACGGTCTCCAGCGCGTCGCCCTTGGTGTGGCCGATGAGGCCGACCGGGCCGCGCTTGACCCAGCCGGTGACGTACACGCCCGGCACGGCGCGCTCGTCCAGGTCGAGCACCCGGCCCGCCCGGTGCGGCACGGTGCCGGAGGAGTGGTCGAACGGCAGGTCGACCAGGGGCGTGGACAGGTAGCCGACGGCCCGGTAGACCGCCTGCACGGGCCAGTCGGTGAACTCGCCGGTGCCGCGCACGCCGCCGTCGCCGGTCAGCTCCATCCGCTCGGTGCGCAGGCCGGTGACCGACCCGGACCCGAGCACCGCCACGGGCGCCTGCAGGAAGTGCAGGTGCAGCCGGCGCGGGCGGTCGCGGACGTCGCGGACCGCCCACTCCTGCAGGGTCTTGACCACCATCTCGACCTGCTTGTTCGACCGGATCGCGGCCATGCTCGCCGCGTCGAAATCGATGCCCTCGGGGTGCACGACCACCTCGACGTTGGGCGAGTGGTCCAGCTCCCGCAGCTCCAGCGGGGTGAACTTGGCCTGCGCCGGGCCGCGGCGGCCGAAGACGTGCACGTCGGTGACCGGGCTGGCCCGCAGCCCCTCGTGCACGGTGTCCGGGATGTCGGTGGCCAGCAGCTCGTCGGCGGTCTTGGCCAGCACGCGGGCGACGTCGAGCGCGACGTTGCCCACGCCGAGCACGGCGACCTCGCGGGCCCGCAGCGGCCAGGTGCGCGGCACGTCGGGGTGCCCGTCGTACCAGGAGACGAACTCGGCCGCGCCGTGGGAGCCGTCCAGCTCGATGCCGGGGATGTCCAGCGGCCGGTCCTTCTCCGCGCCGGTGGCGAAGACCACCGCGTCGTAGAAGTGCCGCAGGTCGTCCAGCTTGAGGTCGACGCCGTACCCGACGTTGCCGAAGAACCTGATCCCCGGCCGGTCCAGCACGCGTTGCAGGGCGTTGACGATGCCCTTGATGCGCGGGTGGTCCGGGGCGACGCCGTACCGGATCAGGCCGTACGGCGCGGGCAGCCGCTCGAACAGGTCGACGCCGACGTCCGTCCCCGACTCGGCCGCGGACTTGGTGAGGAGGTCGGCGGCGTAGATGCCGGCGGGGCCGGCGCCGACGACGGCGACGCGCAGGGAACGGGTCATACCTCCAGGTTAGGTGAGCCTAAGCTCACTTCTGGCGAGAGGTTGGTCACGGCTACGCTGGCGGCCATGCGCGTGCTCGTGGTCGACAACTACGACAGCTTCGTCTACAACCTCGTCCAGTACCTGGCCCAGCTCGGGGTCGAGTGCGTGGTGCGGCGCAACGACGCCGTCGAGCTGGACGAGGTCGACGACGTCGGCGGCGTCCTGGTCAGCCCCGGCCCCAGCACGCCGGACAAGGCGGGCCGCAGCATGGACGTCATCCGCCACTGCGCGGACCGCGGCGTCCCCGTGTTCGGGGTGTGCCTGGGTCACCAGGCCATCGGCGCGGTGTGGGGCGGCACGGTCGACCTCGCGCCGGAACTCCTGCACGGCAAGACCAGCGTGGTGCACCACGACGGCGCGGGCGTGCTGAAGGGCGTGCCCAGCCCGTTCGTCGCCACCCGCTACCACTCGCTGACCGTGCTGCCGGACACCGTCCCGGCCGAGTTCGAGGTGACCGGCCGCACCGAGTCCGGCGTCGTGATGGCCATGCGCCACCGGGAACTGCCGGTCGAGGGCGTGCAGTTCCACCCGGAGTCCGTGCTGACCGAGGGCGGCCACCGGATGCTGGCGAACTGGCTGGCCGTGTGCGGCTTCGAGGTGCCCGAGGCGACCGTGTCGCAGCTGGAGAACGGCATGCGCCAACTCGCCGCGGCGGCCGGCCGGAAGTAGGTCTCGTAAAAAGGCCCCCTCCGCGGTGGAGGGGGCCTTTTTCGCGGGTCCGCTACCGGGTTGAGGTCGGTCCGCCGAGCTTGAAGTCGCCCAGGATCACGTTGATCCGGGCGTTCTTGCCGGCGGGCGCCTCGGGCTTGATCTCCTGGTCCAGGATCTTCTTGTCCTGGCCGATCTCGGAGACCGGCTCGCGGTCGCTCACGGCCAGGTCGTTGCCGGTCCAGCCGGCCTGGCTGAGCCTGCTGCGCGCCTGGTTCTCGGTGAGGCCGCGCAGGTCGGGCATGATGAACTGGTTGTTCTTGGACACGCTCAGCGTGACGACCGTGCCCTTCTCCAGCCGCCCCGGCGCGGGGTTCTGGGCCACGACCTCGTTCAACGGCTCCGGGCTGTCGACGTCCTTGGTCTGCACCTTGAACCCGTTGCCCTCCAGGGTCGCCCGCGCGTTCTCCAGGGTCTGGCCGGTCACGTCCGGCAGCTGCACGGTGTCGGGCGCCTTGCCCAGCGTCACCGTGATGGTGCTGCCCTTGGGCGCGCTGGTGCCCGCCGACGGCGACTGCGAGACGACCTTGCCGACCAGGTTCGGGTCGTCGGTCTCGACGGTCTCGGTGGCCTGCTGGTAGACCCACTGCTCGGCTTCGAGCTTGCGCTGCGCGTCCTGGGGGCTCAGACCGGTGACGCTCGGCACCGGCGCGGCCTGCGGGGCGTCGCCGATCACGAGCTTGACCACGCTGCGCTTGTCGACCTCGCGGTTCGCGGGCGGGTCGGTGGAGATCACCTTGCCGATCTGGTCCGCGGTGCACGTCGGCTGCGGCCCCGGCTGGCACGGCATCGTCTCGACCTCGACGGACAGCTCCTTGCCCTCCAGCTCGGCGCGGGCCGCCGACTGCTCCTTGCCGACCAGCGACGGCACGGTCACCTTCTCCGTCGCCGCCTTGTTGTCGTCGCCGCCCATCAGGGACGTGGTGATCCACGTGGCGAGCGCGAGCACGGCGATGCAGAGCAGGACGACCAGCGCGATCATGATCGTCTTCTTGCGCCGCGCCCGCCGCTCCTCCTCTTCCTCGGCCAGCGGGTCGTACTCGGCCGGCTCGTCGCGCTGCGCCGCCGGCCGGTGCCGGCCGCCGCCGGTGGAGGGGGCGATCTCGGTGCGCGGCGCGGACGACTGGTTCAGCACCGCGGTGCGGTCCTCGGCCGTCATCACGGCGGGCGCCGACGGCCGCTGGCCGGACAGCACGCGCACCAGGTCCGCGCGCAGCTCGGCGGCCGACTGGTAGCGGTTGGCCGGTCCCTTGGCCATCGCCTTCAGCACGATCGCGTCCAGCGCGGGCGACACCTTCGGGTTCAGCGCCGACGGCGGCTTCGGGTCCTCCCGCACGTGCTGGTAGGCCACCGCCACGGGCGAGTCGCCGGTGAACGGCGGCTCCCCGGTCAGCAGCTCGAACAGCACGCAGCCCGACGCGTACACGTCGGACCGCCCGTCCACCGCCTCGCCGCGGGCCTGCTCCGGCGACAGGTACTGGGCGGTCCCTATCACGGCGGCGGTCTGGGTCACCGCGGCCTGGCCGTCGTGCACCGCGCGCGCGATGCCGAAGTCCATCACCTTCACCGCGCCCGACCGGGTGATCATGACGTTCGCGGGCTTCACGTCCCGGTGCACGATCCCGTGCCGGTGGCTGAAGTCCAGCGCGGCCGACACGTCGGCCATGACCTCCATCGCCCGCTTGCCCGACAGCGGGCCCTGGGTCTTGACGATGTCGCGCAGCGTCCGCCCGTCGACGAACTCCATGACGATGTAGGGCAGCGGGCCGTACTCGGTCTGGGTCTCACCGGTGTCGTAGACCGCGACGATGGCGGGGTGGTTCAGCGCCGCCGAGTTCTGGGCCTCGCGACGGAACCGCTCCTGGAACTGGGTGTCACGGGCGAGGTCGGCGCGCAGCACCTTGATGGCCACGTCCCGGCCGAGCCGGACGTCCCGGCCCTTGTGCACCTCCGACATGCCGCCGTAGCCGAGGGTCTCACCCAGTTCGTAGCGGTTGGAGAGCAGTCGCGGAGTGCTCATCAGTGCTTCGTCCCGCTCCTCGTCAACGGTCTCACCATCAAGCCTTGCGTTCGCTGTCGTACCGTTCGCGCGTCATGTCGGTACACACGTCACCGTGACCCGTGAGCCGATCGCAACCTCACCGGTCGGCGCCAGGTCCGTCACCAGGCACCGCTCCGGCTCCCGCGGCGCACCCCCGTCCTCGGAATGCACCTCGGGCGCCAGGCCGTGCCCGGAGAGCCGCTTCGCGACCTCGTCCACCGGCAGGTCGACGAAGTCCGATTTCGTGATCGTCACCTTCGGTTTGCCGGGGAGCCGATCGGTCGAGTCGTCCAACGGGCGGGCGCTCGTGGTGCCCTGCTGCGTCGCCCCGCCGGGCACCTCGTCCTCCTTCAGCGCCCAGCGCAACACGACCACGCCGAGCACCAGCAGCGCGACCACCAGCAGAGCGACCATAACCCACAGCACGACCCGGTTGCGCCCCGGAGGCGGTGGACCCGCCGGCAACGGACGGAAAGCGCCCGTGTGCGGAGTGTTCAGGGCCGGTGGCACCGGTTGCAGGCCGGGTCGCGACCCGGGGTGGGTCACCGGGTTGCCCGGGTGGTGGTGCTGGGGATGGGCCGGGGGCGGCGTCATCGGCGCGACCATCGGCGCGCCGACCGCCATCGCCAGCCCGGACGGCGCGGGCAGCGGCTGGCCGGCGCGCACCGCGCTCACCGCGGACGCGAACTCGCCGCCGTTGCGGTACCGCTGGCGGGGGTCCTTCACCAGGGTCGCCTCGATCAGCGCCCGGGGACCCGGCGGCACGTCCGGCGGCAGCGGCGGGGCGATGTCGCGGATGTGCATCATCGCGACCGTCACCGCGTTCTCCGACAGGAACGGCCGGTGCCCGGTCAGGCACTCGTAACCGCACACGGCCAGCGCGTACACGTCCGACGCGGGCTCGGCGGCGTGGCCGAGCGCCTGCTCCGGCGCGATGTAGTGGGCGGTGCCCATGACCATCCCGCTGTGCGTGACCGGCGCGGCGTCGGCGGCCTTCGCGATGCCGAAGTCGGTGATCTTCACCTTGCCGGTCGGCGTCACCAGGATGTTGCCGGGCTTCACGTCCCGGTGCACCAGGCCGCGCTCGTGCGCGGCCTGCAACGCGTTGCCCGCCTGCTCCAGCAGGTCGAGCGTGCGGTCCGCGCCGAGCCGGCCGCGGGCGATGATCGCGGCCAGCGGCTCGCCCTCGACCAGCTCCATCACCAGGTAGGCGGTGTCCTCCGGCCCGTCCGGGACCGACGCCGTCTCGCCGTAGTCGTGCACCGCGGCGATGCCGGGGTGGTTGAGCGACGCGGTGGTGCGCGCCTCGATCCGGAACCGGTTCAGGAACTCGGCGTCACCGCTCAGCTCGGCCTTCAGCACCTTCACCGCGACCTTGCGGTCGAGCCGGGTGTCGTCGGCCTCCCAGACCTCGCCCATGCCGCCGACGGCGATCCGCCTGGACAGGCGGTACCGCTCGGCGAGCAACTGGCCGGAGGTCAGCATCAGCGTCCCCCGAGGTAGGCGCCGATGACCGCGCGGCCGATCGGCGCGGCGACCCGGCCACCCGTGGCCGACAGGCCCTGCTGCCCGCCGTTCTCCACGATCACCGCGATCGCGATCTCGGGCTTCTCGGCCGGCGCGAACGCCACGTACCAGGCGTGCGGGTTGGTCGAGCGCACGTCGTCGCCGTGCTCGGCGGTGCCCGTCTTCGACGCGATGGTCACGCCGCTGAGCTTGCCGCCGCCGCCCGTGTTGTTCTCCGAGGCGATCATCATGTCGCGCAGCGCGTTGGCCTGCGCGGGCTCCATCGCCTCGTCGACCTCGTCCGGCTTGGTCTCGCTGATCGCCTGGAGGTCCGGCGCGAGGATCTTGCCGATCAGGTGCGGCTGCATCCGCACGCCGCCGTTGGCGATGGTCGCCGCCAGCACCGCGTTGGCCAGCGGCGTCACCCGGACGTCCTTCTGGCCGATGCCGGTCTGGTAGATCGACGGCTTGTCCGCCATGGGGCCGAGCGTCGAGGGCACGACCGACAGCGGGATCTTCAGGTCCTGCTCGCCGATGCCGAACTTGGCCGCCTGGTCGCGCAGCTTCTCCGGGCCGAGTTCCGCGGCCAGCACCGCGAACGCGGTGTTGCACGACTTGGCCAGCGCCTCCTGCAGGGAGGCGGTGACGCCGTTGCCGCAGGTGGTGTCGTTGAAGTTCGGCAGCGGGGTGTTCGTGCCCGGCAGCGTGATCACCGGGCGGCCGTCGACCTCGCTGTCCTTGGTCTTGCCCTCGGCCAGCGCCGCCGCGGTCACCACCAGCTTGAACGTCGAACCGGGCGGGTAGTTCTCGTGCACCGCGCGGTTGAGCATCGGCTTGGACTCGTCCGCGTCGTAGGCGGTCCACGCCTCTTCCTGCACGTCCACGTCGTGGCTGGCGAGCACGTTCGGGTCGTAGGACGGGGTGCTCGCCATGGCCAGGATCTCGCCGGTCTGCGGCCGGATGGCCACCACCGTGCCGGTCACGCCCTGGAGCCGCTCGAACGCCGCCTGCTGGAGCTTCGCGTCGATGGTGAGCTGGAGGCTGCCGCCCTTGGGGTCGCGGCCCGTGATCAGGTCCGACACCCGGCGCGCGAACAGCCGGTCGTCCGAGCCGTTGAGCAGGTCGTCCTCGGCGCGCTCCATGCCGCCCGCGCCGTACAGCGTGGAGAAGTAGCCGGTCACCGGCGCGAACGCGGGGCCGTTGGCGTAGGTGCGCAGGTAGCGCAGCCGGTCGTCGACCCGCTGCACGCTGGCCAGCGGCGTGCCGTCGGCGGAGATGATCTGGCCGCGCTCCCGCGAGTACTGGTCCAGCACCACCCGGCGGTTGAGCGGGTTCTTGCGGTAGTCGTCGGCCTTGATGACCTGCACGTACGTCGCGTTGCCGAGCAGCAGGAGCATCATCGCCATCATGGCGAGGCCGACCCGGCGGAGCGGTGTGTTCATTTGGGACGCTCCACCATGACAGTGAACTGGTCGGCGATGGCCGGCTGCTGCGGCCGCGGCTTCGGCGTGGACTTCGGCGCGCGCGCCGCGTCCGAGATGCGCAGCAGCAACGCCACCAGGATGTAGTTGGCCAGCAGCGACGACCCGCCGTAGGACAGGAACGGCGCGGTGATGCCCGTCATCGGGATCAGCTTGCTGACGCCGCCGACGACGATGAAGATCTGGAACGCCACCGCGAACGCCAGGCCGCCCCCGAGAAGCTTGCCGAACGTGTCGCGCACGGCAAGCGCGCTGCGCAGGCCGCGCATCGCGAACACGGTGTAGATCAGCAGCACCGCGGCCAGCCCGACGAAGCCCAGCTCCTCGCCGATCACGGCGGTGATGAAGTCGGTGTTGGCCTCGGGGATCTGGTCCGGCCGGCCGCCGCCCAGTCCCGCGCCGAACAACCCGCCGGTGCCGAGCCCGAACAGCGACTGCACGATCTGGTAGCCCGCCCCGGACGGGTCGGCGAACGGGTCCAGCCAGTTCTGCACCCGGATCTGGACGTGGCCGAACAGCTTCCACGCCACGACCGCGCCGACGCAGAACATCACCACGCCCAGCACGACCCACGCGGCCCGCTCGGTCGCCACGTACAGCAGCACCAGCACGATGCCGAAGAACAGCAGCGAGCTGCCCAGGTCCTTCTGCAGCACCATGATGCTCACGCCGACCGCCCACGCGGCGACCAGCGGGCCCAGGTCCCGGGCGCGCGGCAGGTCCAGGCCGAGGATCCGGCGGCCGGCGATGGTGAACAGGTCGCGCTTCGACACCAGGAACGCGGCGAAGAAGACCATCAGCAGGATCTTCGCGAACTCGCCGGGCTGGATGGAGAACGCGCCGAAGCTCAGCCAGATCTTCGCGCCGTTGATCTCCGGCGCGATGAAGCTCGGCAGCACGCCCGGCAGCACCAGCGCGACCAGGCCCAGCAGGCCCGCGGTGTAGCCGTAGCGCGCCAGCGTGCGGTGGTCGGACAGCACCTTCAGCGCGGTGCAGAACAGCACCAGCGCGATCGCCGTCCAGAGGACCTGCTTGGGCGCGGCGGGCGACCACACCTGGTTGCCGGGCAGCTTCACGTCGGCCATGGCCAGGTCGATCCGGTGGATCATGACCAGGCCCAGGCCGTTGAGCAGCGCGACGCACGGCATGATCACCGGATCGGCGTAGGGCGCCCATTTGCGCACCGCGAGGTGCGCGACGGTCAGCAGGCCCAGGTAGGCCAGGCCCAGCCACACGATCCGCATGGTCAGTTCCTGCTCCTGGTTCGCCTCGACCAGGATCAACGCGCCCGTCACGAGCGTGGCGGCGAACGCGAGCATGAACAGCTCGGTGCTGCGTCGGGTGGGCGGCCTCAACCCGGGCGACGTGCTGCTCGCCGCCGCGAGCGGTGTGCCCTCAGCGCCGGGGACCGGCGAACCCATGCGACTACTGACCCTTTCGGCAATCCGTGCCCGGCTTCTGCACGGGCGTGGTGAGGGGGGTTCCCTCCGCGGTGGTGGACGTGGTCGCCCCGGTCGGGGTTGTCGTCGGGGGCGCGGTGGTGGTGGACGTCTCCGTGCCCGTAGACCCGGTGCTGTCCTTCGGGCAGAACGGCAGCGTCTGCTCGGTGCGCAGGCGGCGGATCGCCTCGCGGGCGCCCTCCAGCCCGTCCACGTCGGTGATGCCGTTGCGCACCACGTCCCGGGTGGCGACCTTCAGGTCGTCCACCGTGATCGGCTCGCACGCCTGCGCGCCGGGCGGGCACGAGCCCTCCACCTGGCGGTGCAGGTCGAAGCCGAACACGCTGCCGGTGACGCCGCGGAACACCGCGACCTCGCCGTTGTCCGCCGTGCCCACGTAGTACTGGCGCAGCACGTACCAGCGCGTGCCCAGACCCGCCGCGGCCAGCAGCAGGAGCAGGAAGACCACCAGGCCGAGCGCCTTGAGCCGGCTGCCGCGCGACCGCCGGGGGTCCGGCGGGGGCATCGGCTCGACCCGCGGCGGCAGCGGTCGGGGCCCCGTGATGGAACTCGCCCGCGAGGCGGGCGAGTCGGGTGGTGGCGGGTCTTCGCTGCCGTCTCCGGCGGCGCCGCCCACTATCGGCGCGTCCTCCCCGAAGTCGACGTCGACCACGTCGGCGACGACGACCGTCACGTTGTCGGGGCCGCCGCCCTTGAGCGCCAGCTCGATCATCCGGTCCGCGCACGCCTGCGGGTCCGGGATGCGGATCGCCTCTTCCAGCGTCTCCATGCTGACCACGCCGGACAGGCCGTCCGAGCACAGCAGGTAGCGGTCGCCCGGACGGGCCTCCCGCACCATCAGCCTCGGCTCCACCTCGTGGCCGGTCAACGCGCGCAGCAGCAGCGACCGCTGCGGGTGCGTGGCCGCTTCCTCCTCGGTGATCCGTCCCTCGTCGATCAGCGACTGGACGAACGTGTCGTCGTGCGTGATCTGCGTGAACGTGCCGTTGCGCAGCATGTACGCGCGGGAGTCGCCGATGTGCACCATGCCCAGCCGCGAGCCCGCGAACAGCACGGCGGTGAGCGTGGTGCCCATGCCGTCCAGGTCGGGGTCGCTCTGCACGAGCTCGGAGATCGCGCCGTTGCCGGCGATCACCGCGTCGCGGAGCTGGCCGAGCAGGTCGTCGCCCGGCTCGTCGTCGTCGAGCGGGGCCAGGGCGGCGATGACGACCTTGCTGGCGACCTCGCCGGCGGCGTGGCCGCCCATGCCGTCGGCGAGCGCGAGCAGGCGGGGACCCGCGTACACGGAGTCCTGGTTGTTCGAGCGGACCAGGCCCCGGTCGCTGCGGGCCGCGTATCGGAGGACGAGGGTCATGAGCGCAGCTCGATCACCGTTTTGCCAATTCGGATCGGGGAGCCGAGCGGGACCCGGAGTGGGGCCGTGACCTTCGCCCGGTCGAGGTACGTGCCGTTCGTGGAGCCGAGGTCCTCCACGTACCAGTCGGTGCCGCGCATCGACAACCGCGCGTGCCGGGTCGACGCGAAGTCGTCGTCCAGCACGAGCGTGGAGTCGTCCGCGCGGCCGATCAGGATCGGCCTGCCGTCCAGGGAGATGCGCGTGCCCGCCAGCGCGCCGTGGGTCACGACGAGCTGCCGGGCCGCCTTGGTGCCCCGGGCGGCTTTGTTAGCGCCCCTGCCGAACTTGGGCGTCGGGACGCGGAGCCCCGACGCCGCGTACAGGTCGGAGCGGACCACTCGAAGCGCAGCCAACACGAACAACCAGAGCAGGACGAGGAAACCCGCTCTGGTCAGCTGCATCACCAGCTCTGGCACCGGTTGTAACCGCTCCTGACTTGAGTGCCGTCACGCCTTCGCCCGGATCGACGACTCAGCCCTGGGTGCGGTAGACCAGCGAGGAGTGGCCGATGCGGACGACGTCGCCTTCCGCGAGCTGCCAAGTCTGCACTGGAGTGCCGTTCACCGTGGTGCCGTTTGTCGAACCGAGATCAGCGAGCATGGCACTGTGCCCGTCCCAGGTGATCTCCAGGTGCCTCCTGGAGACGCCCGTGTCGGGGAGCCGGAAGTCCGCTTCCTGGCCGCGGCCGACCACGTTGCCGCCCTGCTTCAGGTTGTAGGTGCGATTGGAACCGTCGTCCAGGTGCAGCGTCGCGTTGAGCTGGCGCGGGCCGGACTGGACGGCCGGCGGCGCGTAGCCCTGCCCCGGGTCGCCGTAGCCCTGCTGCCCGTAGCCCTGGTCGTAGCCGGGCTGCCCGTAGCCCTGCTGGCCGTAACCCTGGTCGTACCCGGGCTGCTGGCCGTAGCCCTGGTCGTAGCCGGGCTGGCCGTACCCCGGTTGGGGCTGGCCGTAGCCCTGGTCGTACCCGGGCTGCTGGCCGTAACCCTGGTCGTAGCCGGGCTGGGGCTGGCCGTAGCCCTGGTCGTAGCCCTGCTGGCCGTAACCCTGGTCATAGCCCTGCTGCTGGCCGTAGCCCTGGTCGTACCCGGGCTGCTGCTGACCGTACCCCTGCTGGTCGTAGCCCTGCTGCTGCTGGCCGTAGCCGCCCTGTGCATAGGGGTCGTAGGCGGGCTGGCCCTGTCCTTGTCCGTAGCCGGGAGGCTGGCTCATGGATCCGTCTCCTGCAGTGCGAGGTGGTGCTGACCGTCGGCTGGCAACTTTCACGTCGGGGTCGACGGACGAGCTGGTTCGGAACTGTCCCGTGTGCAGCGCGTCGGAGCGCTCCAGGGAGACTACGACGTCACCATAGGTGTCCCATCCGCTCTCTTCGAGGTGCTCCCGGATGGAGTCCCCGAGAAGCTGGGTGATGCGTAGTTCATCCTGGCCGTCCCCGGCAAGCCGGTCGTGGTCCTGCGGACCCAGCAGGACCTGGAAGTGGTTCGGAGCGAGCAACCTGCCACCCGCCAACTCGCGGATGTTGCTCTCCGCCTCCCGCTGCAGTGCCTGGGCCACTTCCTGCGGGACGACGTTGCCACCGAACACCCGCGCGAAGGTGTTGCCCACGATGCCTTCGAGACGGCGCTCGAAGCGCTGTACGAGGCCCACGGCAACCCTCCGACCCGGTCGACTTCCACCCCGATCGTATCCGGGGCGACGTGCCGGTACACGGGGCAATTGGTAACCCGGACGGGGACCGTGCTAGTGTTCTCCACGTCGCTCCGGGCGAGTGGCGGAATGGCAGACGCGCACGGTTCAGGTCCGTGTGTCCGAAAGGACGTGGGGGTTCAACTCCCCCCTCGCCCACAAAAACCGGAAGTCCCATCCACGATCGTGGGTGGGACTTCCGGTTTTTCGCGACCTCCCGGAATGCCGGCCGCGTGATGTCTGTCACCCGGGTGGTCCGCGGCCGAACGTGAGGGTCGTTGGGGCGGTCGGTCGATTTGGTGCGGCGAGCGGTCGGTCGGGTGCTCGGCGGGCCGGCCACCGAAGTCGGTTCGGCGGTCGATCCAGGCGAGCGACGCACACGCTGAGCAGCCTTCGGCGGTCCGCGGGGGCGTGGGGTCACCCAGACGGCAGCACCGCCGGACCGAAGTCGCTCCGCCGGTCGCCGACCGGTTACCGACCGCTCGACGCCGTCGATCGCAGGACGCCGATTGGCTCGGGGGTGCGAACGGTCCCACCTGGTACGCCTTACCCAGAGCACGAGTCGAAACGCGGCGGACAGCCCGCCGTGGTTGCCGAGGAGGCCCTGGCGTGAGCAGCACACCAGCACGGATCGCGGACACCGACGACACCAGGGCGCTGTCGGCCACCGCGATCCCGGTTCCCGAACTGCCCGGCTCCGTCGAGGAGCTGGCCGCCTCCGCGGCGGTGCGCCTCGGCTGGCACGGCGTGGTGCTGCCCGAGATGGTCCTCATGGGGCGCAAGGTCATCGTGGTGGCCGAGCTGCTGGCCGACGCGCACGCCGAGCGGGTGTGCCTGGGCGCGGGCCCGGAGACGGACCGCACGACGGTGTCCACGTGGGTCTGGCCGGAGATGGACGGCCGCGTGCCGCCCGCCGCGGTGCGGATCGTGGGCGTGCTCGCGGTGGCCCGGCACTGGCGGACCGCGCTGGCCTCGGCGGTGCCGTTCGCCCGCTTCGGCAACGCCGCCGCGGTGCTGCCGGCGTCGGTCGTGTTCACGCACGACTACCTGGCCAACTGCCTGCCGCGGGTGCGGCGCTACGGCGTCTCGGTCCTGCTGGCCGACGAGGACCTGCAGCTCAGCACGGACGTGGCGGGTCGCAACGAGACCGTGCCGGTCGAGGACACCGCGACCACCCGGTGGGTGAACGAACTGGTCTACGAGCGGGTGCTGGCGACCGCGTCCTGACCTACGGTCGGACCATGCGGGTAGTGATCGCGGGTGGGCACGGCAAGATCGCGTTGTGGGTGGAGCGGCTGCTGGCCGCGAGGGGCGACAGCGCCACGGCGCTGGTCCGCAACCCGGACCACCACGGGGACGTCCTGGACGCGGGTGGTGTCCCCGTCCACTGCGACCTGGAGGCGACCGACGTCGCTTCGGTCGCGGAACTGCTGACCGGCGCGGACGCGGCCCTGTTCGCCGCGGGCGCCGGACCGGGCAGCGGGGTGGCGCGCAAGGACACGGTGGACCGCGCGGCGGCGGTGCTGTTCGCCGAGGCGGCGCAGCGGGCCGGGGTGCGGCGGTTCGTCCAGATCAGCTCGGCCGGCATCGGCCGGACCACGGGCGACGAGGTGTTCGACGCCTACCTGGCGGCCAAGGGCGCGGCCGAGGAGGACCTGCGGGGCCGCGACCTGGACTGGACGATCCTGCGGCCGGGCCGGCTGACCGACGACGAGCCGACCGGGTTGGTCGAACTGGCCGAAACGCCCCTACGGGGTTCCGTACCGAGGGGCGACGTGGCGGCGGTCGTGCTGGCGCTCCTGGACCGCCCGGGCACGGCGCGCCGGACGTACGAGCTGATCGGCGGCGACACCCCGATCGCCAACGCCTTCTAGGCGCACCGCGCCTCCGCAGCCGTCCGTCGCGCACGTCCGCGGCGGCGCGCGCACCTCGGCGGTCGGCGTGGACCGGACCGGCGTGCCGTCCGCCCGGTGGCCGGCGGTGCGCCACCGGGCGGTCAGCCGAGGACGCGGTCGAGGTAGTCGTTGGTGAACTTGCCGGTCGGGTCCACCTCGGCCCGGACCCGGCGGAAGTCGTCGAAGCGCGGGTAGCGGTCGCGCAGGGCGTCGGCCGCGAGGCCGTGCATCTTGCCCCAGTGGGGCCGCCCGCCGACCGCGCCCGCGATCCGCTCGAACGCGTCGAAGTACCGCCGGTACGGCATGCCGAGGTACTGGTGGACGGCGATGTAAGCCGTGTCACGCCCGTGCGCGGTGGACAGCCAGATGTCGTCGCCCTGGGCGACGCGCACCTCCACCGGCACGATGACGCCGTGGTCGAGCCCGGCGACGGCCGCGCGCAGCTCGCGCAGCACGTCGTGCAGGGCCGCCCGCGGCACGGCGTACTCGCTCTCCACGAACCGGACCCGGCGCGGCGTGACGAAGACCCGGTGCGAGACGTCCCGGTAGTCGCGCTCGGACACCAGGGACCCGCACACCCGGTTGAGCGCCCTGGTGGTCGCCGGCACGGCCTTCGCCAGCCGGCAGACCAGCCCGAAGGCGGTGTTCTCCATCACCTCGTACTCGTAGAACCGGCGCAGCGCCGACAGCGGCGCGGCGGGCTCGTCCACCCGGTTGTTCCGCTTCACGATCACCCGGTCGGAGTGCGGGAACCAGTGGAACTCCACGTGGTCCTCGACCGCGGTGAGGTGGTCGAACTCCTCCAGCACCGCGTCGAGCCGGCCGGGGAACTCGCGCGCGTGCAGCACGAACGCGGGCACGCAGCGCAGCGTCACGGTGCTGATCACGCCGAGCGCGCCGAGGCCGATCCTGGCCGCGTGGAACAGCTCCGGCCGTTCGTCGGCCGAGCACCGCACGAGCGACCCGTCGGCGAGCACGAGTTCGAGCGCGACCACCTGGGTGGCCAGGCCGCCGAGCTTCGCGCCGGTGCCGTGCGTGCCGGTGGAGATGGCGCCCGCCACGGTCTGCGCGTCGATGTCGCCGAGGTTCGCCATGGCCAGCCCGAGCACGTCGAGCAGGGCGTTGAGCCGGCGCAGCGTGGTGCCGGACCGGACCGTGACCAGCGTGCCGGACACGTCGACGATCCCCGTCCACGCGTCGAGGTCGATCGCCACGCCGGGCGCGACCGCGATGCCGGTGAACGAGTGCCCGCTGCCGCGCGGCCGCACGCGCGACGCGCCCGCCACGGCTTCGGCGAGCGCGTCGACGCTCGCCGGCCGCTCCACCCGGTGCGGGTCGGCGGACGCGGTGCGCGCCCAGTTCGTCCACGGGGACCCCAATGCCCACCTCCGGGTGTGACGCGTTCCACGCACCGTAGGTGAAAGCTATTCACCTTTCAAGTACCGTGAGCCCATGCAGCACCGCACGCGCCTGGACGCCGCGACGGAGGAGCACGACCCGCCGTTCGCGATCGTCGACCTGGACGCCTTCGACAGCAACGCGGCCGACCTCGTGCGCCGCGCGGGCGGGCGGCCGATCCGGGTGGCGAGCAAGTCCGTCCGGGTCCGCGCGCTGCTGGAGCGGGTGCTCGCGCGCCCCGGGTTCGCGGGCGTCATGTGCTACTCGCTGGCCGAGGCGCTGTGGCTGTCGTCGGTCGACCTGTCCGAGGACCTCCTCGTCGCCTACCCGACCACCGACGCCGGCGCGCTCAAGGACCTCGCCAAGGACGACAAGGCCCTGGCCAGGACCACGATCGTGGTCGACTCGACCGACCACCTGGACCTGGTCGACGCCGTGCTCGGCGCGGGCCACCCCGAGATCCGGGTGTGCCTGGAGCTGGACGTGTCGTGGCGACCCGTGCCGGGCCTGCACGTCGGCCCGCGGCGGTCACCCGTGCACACGGCGCGCGACGCGCGGGCCCTGGCCGCGGAGATCACGCGCCGGCCGGGGTTCCGACTGGTCGGCGTGATGGCCTACGAGGGGCAGATCGCGGGCCTGGGCGACCGGCCGCCGGGCCGGCCGGTGCGCGGCGCGGTGCTGCGCTGGATGCAGCGCCACTCCGCCGCCGAGCTGGTCGAGCGCCGCGCGCTCGCGGTCGCCGCCGTGCGCGGGGTCGCCGACCTGGAGTTCGTCAACGGCGGCGGCACGGGCAGCCTGGAGATCACCGCCGCCGACCCGTCCGTCACCGAGCTGGCCGCCGGGTCCGGGCTGATCGGCCCGACCCTGTTCGACGGCTACCGCGGTTTCCGGCCCAGGCCGGCCGTGCTGTTCGCGCTGCCGGTCGTGCGCCGGCCGAAGCGGCACGTGGCCACGCTGTTCTCGGGCGGCTACGTCGCCTCCGGCACCGCGACCCCCGACCGCCAGCCCACGCCGTACCTGCCGGTCGGCCTGAAGCTGCTGCCGCTGGAGGGCGCGGGCGAGGTGCAGACCCCGGTGGTGGGCCGGGCGGCCGACTCGCTGCGCCTCGGCGACCGCGTGTGGCTGCGGCACGCCAAGGCGGGCGAGCTGGCCGAGCGGTTCACCCACTACCACGTCGTGCGCGGCGACGTGCTGGAGCGGACCGTGCCCACCTACCGGGGTGAAGGACACTCGTTCGGCTGAAACTCCGCGGCTAGTCCGGGAGCCGGGTCGACAGGTAGCCGCGGACCATGGCCTTCGCCTCGTCCAGGATCCGCTGGTCACCGGCCGGGTCGCGGCGGAACGCGAGGTTCAGCACGCCGTCCGCCGCCTCGACCGCGATCGAGATCGGCAGCTCCAGCTCGGCGAACGGGATGTCGAACTTGGCCGAGATCATCTCCGCGATGCGGTCGGAGATGACCGTGTTGTTGTCGCGCCGGTCGTCCAGCAACCGCATGTCGACCACGTCGCCGAAGTGCAGCTTGCTGAACGCGGGCACCTCGCGGTGCATCGACACGTAGACGTCGAAGATCGAGTCGACGGCGTCCCACCAGTGCTCGAGGGTGGTCGAGGTGAACCGGCCGTCCACCGTCTGGATGAACTTCTCCAGGTTCCGCAGGGTCAACGCCTGCACGACCGCCCGTTTGTCCGGGAAGAACTGGTAGAGCGAGCCGACCGCGACACCCGCGCGCTCGGCGATCAGTGTCGTGGTGACTCCGTCGTACCCGACCTCCTCGATGAGCTGTGCGCAGGCTTCGAGCATCCGCTCGACGCGCTTGGCGCTGCGCTGCTGCACCGGCTGCCGGCGCAGCGGGGTCGTACTGGTCACGGCGACTCCTGCTGACTGGGTGGCGGGTCTCCATAGTGCCCGGTGGTGGACCATTCCACTTCACTTCGCCGCGCAACACGCCTACGATCCGAACAACTTTCA
Source organism: Actinosynnema sp. NPDC059335 (assembly GCF_042752395.1). NCBI lineage: Bacteria > Bacillati > Actinomycetota > Actinomycetes > Pseudonocardiales > Pseudonocardiaceae > Actinosynnema > Actinosynnema sp. NPDC059335. The sequence goes on from NZ_JBHYXZ010000024.1 coordinate 18,454, forward strand.
TGTTTGGGAGGCTCACGTGACGCTGTCCACCGACTCCCCGGGCGCCGACGACTTCCTCTGGGGCGTGTCGACCTCCGCCTTCCAGATCGAGGGCTCGTTCACCGCCGCGGGCAGGCAGCCGTCGGTGTGGGACGCGTTCCCGGCGTTCGAGGGGCAGGACGCGTCCACCGCGTGCGACCACTACCGCCGCTACCGCGAGGACATCGGGCTCATGCGGTCGCTCGGCGTGAACGCCTACCGGTTCTCCGTGTCGTGGCCGCGGGTCCTGGCCGGTGACCTGGCGTTCTACGACCGCCTGGTGGACGAGCTGCTGGACTCCGGCATCGCGCCGGTGGTCACGCTGTACCACTGGGACACGCCGCTGGCCGTGGAGCAGGCGGGCGGCTGGCTCGCCCGCGACACCGCCTTCCGCTTCGGCGAGTACGCCACCGAGGTCGCCGCACGCCTCGCCGACCGGGTCGCGCTGTGGATCCCGATCAACGAGCCCGCGATGGTGACGCTGCTCGGCTACGCGACCGGGCAGCACGCGCCGGGCAAGACCCTGCTCTACGACGCGCTGCCCACCGCCCACCACCTCAACCTGGCCCACGGGCTCGCCGTGCAGGCCCTGCGCTCGGCCGGGGCGCGCGCGGTCGGCACGGCCAACAACCACACGCCCGCCTGGCCCGCGACCCCGGCGGACGCGCCGGCCGCCGAGGCGTACTCGGAGCTGCACAACTGGCTCTACGCCGACGCCCAGCTCGCCGGGCGCTACCCGGACGCGCTGGCCGACCGCTTGCCGATCGTGGACGGCGACCTGGCGATCACCTCCGCGCCGCTCGACTTCTACGGCGTGAACTACTACAACCCGACCCGGCTGCGGCAGCCGTCCGAGGGCAACCCGCTGCCGTTCGAGCTGGTCGACATCGACGAGTACCCCAAGACCGGCTTCGGCTGGCCCGTCGTGCCGTCCGGGCTGTCGGAGATGATCTCCCTGCTGCGGGCGCGCTTCGCCGACCTGCCGCCGGTCCACGTGACCGAGAGCGGGTGCAGCTACCCCCACTCGCCGGAGGACACCGAGCGGATCGAGTACCTGGACGCGCACATCGAGGAAGCCCTCAAGTCCGGCGTGCGCGGGTACTTCGTGTGGTCCCTGCTGGACAACTTCGAGTGGGACTCCGGGTACTCGCAGCGGTTCGGCCTGGTCCACGTCGACTACGCGACGCAGCAACGCACCCCGCGTGCCTCTTACGAGTGGTACCGCGATCGGATCAGGCGGTGACCGCCGAGGCGTTGGCGGAACCGGTCGTCCCGGTCCGCCGGTCGTGGATGACGTGGCTCTTCCTGGCCAACCTCGGCCTGTGGCTCGCCATCTACGCGCCGATCCAGGTGCTGCTGCCGCAGCAGGCCGAACTGCTCGACGCGGCCGGCAAGGAGGCGGTGTTCGGCCTGGTCACGGGCGTGGGCGCGCTCGTGGCGCTGGTGGCGAACCCGCTGATCGGGCTGTCGTCGGACCGCACCACGTCCCGCTTCGGGCGGCGGCACCCGTGGACGCTGGCCGGCGCGGCGACCGGCGCCGTCGGCTTGGCCGTGCTGTCGTCGGCATCCTCCGTCGGGGTGATGGTGCTCGGGTGGTGCCTCGTCCAGGCCGGGTTGAACGGGATGCTCGCGAGCCTCACCTCCGCCGTGCCCGACCGGGTGCCCGTGCGGCAGCGCGCCAAGGTCGGCGGGCTGGTCGGCATCTCCCAGATGCTCGGCACGGTGCTGGGCGCGGTCGTGGTGACCGTCCTGGTCAGCGGCCTGGCCGCGGGGTACCTGGCGTGCGCGGCGCTGGTCGTGGCGGGCGCGTGCGCGTTCGTGCTGATCACCCCGGACGCCCGGCTGCCGCGCGCCGACCGGCCGGTGCTGCGGTGGCGCGAGCTGTGGGTCTCGCCGAGGCGGCACCCGGACTTCGCCTGGGCGTGGTGCGCCCACTTCATGATCAACCTGGGCAACGCGTTCGGCACGCTCTACCTGCTGTACTTCCTCGGCGACGTGGTGCGGCACCCGTCGCCCGAGGACGGCCTGCTGGTGTTGATGCTGCTCTACGGCGTGGCGCTGGCGATCGGCGCGTTCGCCGCGGGCGCGCGGTCGGACCGCACCGGCCGCCGCAAGCCGTACGTGCTGGTGTCGGCCGCCGTGATGGCGGCGGCCGCGCTGCTGCTCGTCGCCTGGCCGACCTGGACGGCGGCCCTCGTCGCCGCGCCGCTGCTCGGCGTCGGCTTCGGCGGCTACTGGGCGGTGGCGCTCGCGCTGCTCACCCAGGTGCTGCCGGCCGCGTCCGACCGCGCCAAGGACCTCGGCGTGCTCAACATCGCCAACTCGCTGCCGCAGGTGGTCGCCCCGCTGCTGACGACCTTCGTGCTGGCGTCGCTCGGCGGGTACCGCGGCTTGTTCGCCGTCTCGGCGTTCGCCACGCTGTGCGCGGCAGTGCTCGTGACCAGGGTCCGTTCGGTGGCATAGGGGGAGTGGCAGGTGCGGTTGTCGGGAAAGGTCGCCGTCGTGACCGGCGCGTCGCAGGGCATCGGCGCGGCGACGGCCCGGACGCTCGCGGGGCGCGGTTCGGTTGTCGTGCTCGTGGCACGCGGCGGTGAAGCGCTGGACGAGCAGGTCGAGCGGATCACCGCGACCGGTGGAAGTGCGCTCGCCGTGTCGGCCGACCTCGCGGACGTCGAGCAGATCCGCGCGCTCGCCGCACGGGTGACCGCCGAGGTCGGCGTGCCGGACGTGCTGGTCAACAACGCGGGCGTGGGCCGCTGGCTGTTCCTCGACGACACGCCGACCGCCGAGCTGGCCGGCATGATCGCCCTGCCGTTCACCGCCGCGCTGCACCTGACCAGGGAGTTCCTGCCCGGCATGCGGGCCCGCGGGTCGGGGCGGGTGGTCACGGTGAACTCGCCGGTGTCCCGGCTGCCGATCCCCGGCGCGACCGGGTACGCGGCCTCCCGCTACGCGTTGCGCGGGCTGACCGCGGCGCTGCGGCTCGACCTGCGCGGCACCGGGGTGGGGGTGACCGAGGTCGTGCCGGGCAAGGTGAGCAGCCGGTACTTCGTCAACAACCCCGGCGCCGAGGAGCGCATCCCCGGCGTGGCGCGGCTCATCCCGGAGGTGACGCCGGACGCCGTGGCGGACCGGATCGCGCGGGCGCTGGAGCGGGAGCGCGACGAGGTGGTCTTCCCGTGGCAGCTCAAGGCGTTCGACGTGGCCGGCCGCGTGGCCCCGGGGCTGACCGGCTACCTGGCCTGGCTGACCGGCACGCACCGCTGAGGAGCGGTCGAATCGGCCCCGATGCCCGCGCCGCCTCCGCGGGACCACCCGGCCATGGGGGGGCCGCG
>NZ_JBHYXZ010000024.1:21816-75932 GCF_042752395.1 Actinosynnema sp. NPDC059335
GGGGTTGGGGGGGGGGTCTGGGGCGCCCCGCTCTACCCGTCGTTGTGTGCGGTGCCGGGGGGTGTGGCACTCCGGTCGCGGCGGGCCGCCCCCCCTGCCCCGGGGGGGGGGGGGGAAAGGGGGCCCCGAGGTGGTGCCCGCGGACCGGTGTCGGTCGGGGAGGGAAGGTGTGCACAACACCGGCCCGCGGATGACTGTGTGCAGTTGTCGTGCCCTGCCGTTCGTGAAGTTTCAGCCGGCCGGCGATCCGTTCGTCGCGGTCGGGGGTTCGCACGTCCCGGACCGCCGGCCAGTAGGCGGGTGCTCGACCTGGTCGCGTCGGGGGAACGACAGGTCGGGGCCGCCCGTTAGTGGGCTCGAGCAACCACTCCCCGGCGCGACCGGGTGACAGGAGGCGTCACCGGCGCCGATCGGAGGTGTCGAGCCGGGCGCGGGGCCAACCCGCCCGCGACCAGGTGCTCGTACGCGGCGCGCCACACCGAGCAGGGGCTCTTCTGCTGCCGCCACCGACCGGAGCACTCGGGGCAGTTGCCCTTCTCGTCCGGTTCGTGCGCGGCGAGCAGCGCCCGCCACCCCTCGGTCAGCCGAGGGAGCTCGGAACGTGCCACCGACAGGAGGGACGGGGCGTCGGCCTCGTTGGCCAACTCCGTGAGCAGGTCCAACCGCTCCCACACCGCGTTGCGAAGAACTTGTCCGAGGATCTCGTCCACCGAAACGTCACCGTCACCTTTCCGCCTGCTCGGCGGCTTCGCGTAGCGCGGCCCTGAGCTGTACGAGTTGGTCGGCCGAGAGGACCGCCGTCTCACCGGGCGGACCGACCAGGACCACGCGGCCCCGGTCGACCATCACGGTGAGGCAGCGCTCCCGGTCGACCACGTCGCTGCAGCGGATGCGCCACCAGCGACGGTGCCCGGTCGTGCCGCGCCATCCGGAACCGAGGTCGGTCGGCTCCTGGACGGACTCCGGAGCGGCCGGAGGGGGGACCGTGGCGACGGCAGGCGCTGTCGGGCCACCCGAGGTGGTCACCGCCCGCTCGATCAGGTCCACAGCCAGGTTCCTCTCCGTGCTCGCTCGCTTACCGGAACTTAGATTGCGATGATTCAACCCGGATCGGGACGTCACAGCGCTGGCCGGTGGCCGTTCCACGGTAAGCGGTCAGCGGAGTTCGGCAGGGCCGATCAGCCTCGCCGATCGGCACTTCTCGCAGTCGGGGGAGTGCCCCTACTCTGCCGTTGACGCCCAAAGGACTGTGAGGGGGCGCAATTGAACACCATCGGTTCGCCGAGTTCTCCTGTTACACCAGACGTCTGGGACCAGCAGGAGATGCGCGACGCCCTGGCCCGACGCGAGATCAGCGCGGTGTACCGCCTGCTCCGGCGGCACGGCGTCTCGCAGCGCCAGATCGCGGCGTTGACGGGCCAGTCGCAGTCCGAAGTCTCGGAGATCCTCAAGGGACGCCAGGTCATGGCCTACGACGTCCTCGCGCGGATCGCCCAGGGCTTGGGTGTGCCCAGGGGGTACATGGGCCTCGCCTACGACGAGGCCACGGCAGTGAGGGTGGCCGCCACGGCGGAGTCACCCCATTCTGAGGAGGACGAGTCGGTGAAGCGAAGGAAGTTCCTCGCGCACGCCGCCGCCATCACCGTCGGCGCGGCCGTGTTCGGTACGGACTCCGGGTCTTGGGCTTCATCGCCCGCGCAGACTCCGGCCCCCGGCCGGATCGGCATGACCGACGTCCGCCAGGTCGAGGCGGCCACCAGGGCGTTGCGCACCCTGGACTACCAGTACGGCGGCGGCTCGTGCCGCGACGCGGTGGTCGCCCAGCTCTCCTGGGGCCAGCAGATGCTCGGCGCCAACGCGACCGACCTGGTCAAGGAGCGCCTCTACGTCGCGCTCGCCGACCTGCACAACCTGGCCGGCTGGACCTCGTTCGACACGGGCCTGTACGACTCGGCCCGCAACCACTTCGGCCAGGCCCTCGGCCTCGCGAAGCAGGGCCGCAAGGAAGAGCTGGTGGCCAACATCCTGTACCGGATGGGCCGCGTCTACCTGCACCAGAACGCGCCGGACGACGCGTTGAAGGTGTTCCAGCTCGGCCAGCTGGCCGCGCAGAACTCCGGCTCGGAACTCGCCGTCGGCATCCTCTGCGCCAACGAGGCGTGGGCCTACGCCAAGATGGGCTCCGACGACCAGGCGTTGAAGCTGCTCGGCCGGGCGCGCGACGAGTTCGCCCGCGCCAACATCGGCGAGGCGCCCGCCTGGGCGAAGTTCTTCGACGCGAACGACCTGTCCGCGATGATCGGCACCGTGCACACGGAGCTGGCGCAGACCGTGGACACGAAGTACACCCGCACCGCGGTGCCCGCCCTGACCAAGGCGATCGGCGGCTACGGCGAGGACATGACCCGCAGCCGGTCGTTCAACCTCACCTCGCTGTCGATCAACCACCTGCTCGACGGCGACATCGACCACGGCGCCCGCCTGGGCCGCCAGGCGATCGAGCTGTCCGAGGGCCTGAAGTCGGTCCGCACGAAGGACCGGATGAAGCCGCTGCAGAAGGAAGCCGAGAAGCGCCGCAACAACCCCGACGCCCGTGAGCTGGCCGAACGCCTCGCCAAGTTCACCGGCAGCGGCTCCGACAGCGCGGCCTGACCGGCGGGTGTCGGGGTCGGTGGACGGCAGGTTCACCTCGGCCGCGTTGACCGCCGTGCTCGAACGGCTGTGCGCCGACCTGGGGCTCGCGCACCGCGACGCGCGGCTCGTGAAGTTCACCAGCAACGCCGTGTTCGACCTGCCCGGCGACCGGGTGGTGGTGCGGATCGTCGGTTCGATGAACCTGCGGCACCGGGCCCGGAAGGTGGTCGAGGTCGCGCGCTGGCTCGCCTCGCACGACGTGCCCGCCGTGCGGCTGGTCGAGGACGTGCCGCAGCCGTTGGAGGTGGGCGACCACCTGGCCACCCTGTGGCACACGGTGCCCTCCGGCGGCCGGCCCGTCGACGGCCGTGACCTGGGGCGGGTGCTGCGGCAGGTGCACGCGCTGCCCGTGCCGGAGTTCGACCTGCCGCGCTGGGCGCCGCTGGACGACGTGCGCCGGCGCATCGCCGACGCCGAGGAGCTGTCCGGGCCGGACCGCCGGTTCCTGGAGGACCGGTGCGCCGAGGCCGACGCCCGCCTGGCCGAGCTGCGGACCGTGCTGCCGCAGGGCGTGCTGCACGGCGACGCGCACCTGGGCAACCTGATCCCCAGTCCCGACGGGCCGGTGATCTGCGACTTCGACTCGACCAGCGTCGGGCCGCGCGAGTGGGACCTGAGCACCCTGCCGGTCGGCGTCGCCCGCTTCGGTCACCCGGACGAGTGGTACCGGCAGCTCGCCGACGAGTACGGGTTCGACGTGGTCCAGTGGTCGGGCTTCCCGGTGCTGCGCGAGGTCAGGGAGCTGAAGCTGACCACGAGCGTGCTGCCGATCATGCGCAGCCACCCCGGTGTGCGCGACGAGCTGCGCAGCCGGCTGAAGGCGTTGCGCGCGGGCGACACGACGACCCGCTGGGCCCCTTACCGCTGACCGCGGGGGCGTGGGGAAACAGATCCGTAACACTCGGCGGGCGTCCGACGACTCAGGCAACGACGGATGCGCGACGGGGTCGGCGAGGTGTGCGTGGTCGGGAATCTGCCGGTGGTGCGGCGACGGCGGGTGAAGCGCGCCCTGCGAGCCGCCCGCATGCTGGACGAGGTCGTGGACACCCAGTTGCCGCTGCTCGCGTCGTTCGACGAGCAACGCCGCCGCCGTTCGGCGAACTACCTGGCCGAACTGGTGAAGCTCGCGCAGGACTACCGGTACTTCGCCAACGGCTGGATCGACGCCAAGGAGCTCGAACGGCGTGGTCAGGACGCGATGGCGGCGTTGACCCGGCTCCGCGAGGACCCTTCCGCGCGACTGGTCACCGACTAGGGCGTCCGGAGCAGTTCGTCGCACCGAACGGACCACTCGCCGACGCCTACCCGCGCCAGGCGCCCGCGTCCCACGCCCGGGTGACGTAGTCGCGGAAGCGCGTCGGCTCCCGCCCGGCGACCCGGGCGACGACGTCGGTCGGCTCGCCGTCGCCCAGCGCGTCCCACGCCCGGATCTGCCGCTCGGCCGTCTCGGCGGGCACGACCGCGCGGTAGTCGTCGGCCGTGCCCCGGTACTCGACCCGGCGGCCGGTCACCTCCCCGATCACGGCCAGGGCCTGCCGGAACGACAACGCCTCCGGCCCGGTGACCTCGTACACCCGGCCTTCGTGCCCGTCCCCGGTCAGGGCGGCGACGGCCACGGCCGCGATGTCGTCGGCGTCCACGAAGGTCTGCGCCTTCTCGCCGAGCGGCACCACCAGCTCGCCCGCGAGCACCGACGGGCGGAAGAACCCCTCGTCGAAGTTCTGGTTGAACCAGTCCGGCCGCAGCACGGTCCACCCGACCCCGGACCCGCGCACCAGCCGTTCGGCGGCGAGCAGCCGCTCGTCGCGCATCTCCACCACGCCGCGGGAGGACAGCAGGACGAACCGCCGCACACCCCGCGCCACGGCCTCGCCCACGAACGCCGGGTCGATCGGCAGCTCGTGCGGCGCCATCAGGTACACCCGCTCGACGCCGGTCAGCGCGGCCGGCCACGTGCCGGGGTCGGTCCAGTCGAAGCGCACGTCGCCGCGGCGGGACGCCCGGCGCACGGCGTGGCCCAGGTCGGCGAGCCGCGCGGCGACCCGGCGGCCGGTCGAACCGGTGGCTCCCAGGACGAGGATCGGTGCATCAGCCATGGGTGCACCCCAGCACAGGGGTCCGACAATCCGGGGGCGGTGGCTGGGGCACCGCCGGCCACCGCCCCGCGGATCACCCGTCAGGGGTTGCGCCCCGCCGGGAGGCGGAGGCAGGGGTAGAACGTGTGGGCGAAGTTGTCGTTCCTGTTCGACTTGGTCACCCGGCCGCCGACCTCGACCCGGGCGCAGTACCACTCGCCGGTGTCCGGGCTGCCCTTGCGCTTCAGCGCGCTGCCGTGCACGTCGATCCGGACGTTGCTGTTGGACTCGCGGAAGTCGTTGTCGACCTTGGCGAAGTCGCTCTTGCGGCCCAGCACCGACGACTCGCCGCAGTTGATCGTCGTGCCGACGTAGGCCGCCCACGGCGGACCTCCGACGCTCAGCGACAACCCGCTCGCGCTGCACTGGTTGCCGTTGAGCCACCGCTGCTCGAACGACGCGCCGCTCAGCTTGACCGCCTTGCGGCCCGACCCGGAGCAGCGGGACCACGCCGACACGGTGACCTGCGGCGACACGATCGTGGTCCGGTTGAGCGAGGGGTAGGTCTTCGCCGGCTTGTCGGGTCGGGGGCGCAGCGGCGGGGCCCAGACGTACTCGTAGGCGATCGTGCCCTGGATCCTGGTCTTGACGCAGGTGGTGCCGCCCAGGCCCGGCACGCGCTCCCAGTGCGTCTGGTCGATCTTCGCGCTCGCCTTGACCCTGCGGAGCGGCTCCTTGGCCGCGACGGGCACGGGGGTGGCGGTGGCGCCGTCGGCGCCGGCCCGGTCGTCGGGGGCGAGGCCGACGAGCGCGCCGAGCGCGACGGCCAGGGCGAGCGCCGCGCCCAGGGCGCGCCCGGTCCGGGAGGTCGTGGTGGACGTCATGGTGGGTCTCCGTGGGTGAGGTGGTCGGGGGTCAGCCGATGACGCCGTAGGCGGTGGCCACCTGGGACTCGTGCAGGATCACCGGGCCCTCGGGCTCGACCTGCCCGGGCTTGGTGTCCTCGGCCTTCTTCGGCTGGGTCTTCTTCGTGTCGCTCTTCTTGGAGTCCGTCTTCTTGCCGTCGCTCTTCTTGCCGTCGCTCTTCTTGGTGTCGGTCTTCTTGGTGTCGGATTTGGCGTCGGTCTTCTTGGTGGCCTTCTTCTTCTCGACGGGCGAGGCGTAACCGGTCACCTGGGACTTCTTCGGGTCGATCGTCACCTTGCGGATCTTGTCGCCGCTGTTGCCCGAGATCACGGTGATCTTGCCGGTCTTCTTGTCGACGGCCGTGACGATGCCGACGTGGTCGTTGCCGGAGTTCTTGTCGTTGAGGCGGTAGGTGACCGCGTCACCGGGCTTGACGTTCTTCACGCCCGCCCCGGCCTTCCACGTGTTGTTCTTCAGGCCGTAATCCTTGAAGCTCTTCGCCATCGAGTTGACGCCGTCGGTCTTGGCCCCGCTCTTGCCCCAGACGTACTTCGTGAAGTCGGCGCACCAGGCCTGGCACCGGCCGTCCGGGCTATAGGCGTTGCAGTTGACGCCGGTTTCCTTGTTGCGGCTGCTGTTCATCTCCTTCTCGGCGGTTTCCACGATCTTGCGCCGGGTTTCGTCGTCGGCCTGCTGCGACGTGGACTTCTTGGCGGCGACGAGTTCCACTTCGACCGCGGTGCCGCGGTCGGTGGACATCCCCAACAACGCCACGCCGATCACCGCGGCGGCGAGGACGACGATTCGGGCGGCGGCTTTTCCGGGCAGGGTGAATCGCATGAGGAATTGCTCCTTCGGAGGTGTTGGGTTGTTCAGCGACCGGCGGGCAGGATCGTGAAGGGGCCGTCGGCGTCGGGCCCGACGAGGATCGGCGTCGGGAAGTCGGGGCGCGCCCCGTCCGTCACCGCGTCCGAGTCCGGGCACGGGACGGGGTTCAGGTCGTGGTCCAGGGGGACGAGGTAGGTCTCCGGGGCGGTCGGCTCGTACGGCGTCCCGTACACCTCAGGGGTTCCGTACACCTCGGGGGTCTCGTCCACCGGCGTCCCGTACACCTCGGGCGTCTCGGGAACCCGCGTCTCGTGCACCTCGGGGCTCGCGGTCGGCGGGGTCGGGTCGTCCGGGGTCGGCTCCGGCTCCGGGTTCGGCTCGACCGGTTCGACCGGCTCCTCGGCCTGTTCCGGTTCGCGGGAGCGGTCCGCCAGCACCTCGAACACGGGCTGCGGCGTCACGGGCTGCGGCGTCGCGGGGCGGGGGCTCTGCGGCTGCGGGGCGGGCACCGGTGCCTGGTCGACCGGCTGCAGGTCAGCGGCCGGTTCGTCGGCGGTGACCGACTCGGCGGGCGGCTCCTCGGCGATCGGCTCCTGGGCGGTCGGCTCCTCGGTGGCCTGCTCCTGGTCGGCCGGCTCGTCGGCGGGCGGCTCGTCGGCGGGCGTCGGCTCGGCCGGCTCGGGTTCGGACGGGGTCGTCGGCTGGGCCGGGTCATCGGCCGGGTCCCCTGCCGGGTCTTCAGCCGGGTCCTCGACCAGGTCCGCGGGTGCTCGCGACACGGGCGGCTCGGCGATGGCCGCGTCCCCGCCCTGCTGGTGGCCGAGCAGGAACGCCGCCACCACCGTCAGCGCGAACGCGGCGAACAGCAGCAGCGCCTTCGTGGGGTGCTCCCGGTCCCGCGCCGGGGTGGCGAGGCGGTGGCGACCGGTGCTCTGTCGGCGTGGCATCTCCTGGCCCCTTCTCGTCGGATTCGCTCGCCACGAGGCAATCCGTTCGACCGGGGCCGGACAAGCGGAAGGGGTGTGCGGGACAGTCCCGCACACCCCTTTTCGACGACGCGTCGCGGGTCAGGCGACCGGCGCGCGGGAGAGCACGACGGCCAACCCGAAAGCGATGCCCATGACGGCCAGTTCCACGGCGGCCCAGCCCACGATCGCCGTCGCCTTGTGCTGGGCGATGTGGGGCAGCAACCGCCACCGGATGTTCGCGCCGAGCACCGCGAGCAGGGCGGCGCACACGACCTTGCCGACCAGCACCAGCCCGTACGACGTGGTGAACAACGAACCGGGCAGGCCGACGACCGGGTTCAACGCGAGTTCCAGCACGCCGTTGAACAATCCCGTGACGGACACCAGCGCCAAGGCGACCGTGGCGAGTTTCGAGAACTTCGGCAGCGCGTCGGCGAGCAGACCGCGCCGGTGCGCGACCAGCACCACCAGCGCGGCCAATCCGCCCGTCCACGCCGCCGCGCCCAACACGTGCAACTCCATCGAGATCATGGAGTAGTCGTGGTACTTCCAGTTCGACGCGTGACCGGTGACGGGCAGGGGCAGCAAACCGAACATCGCGATCAGGATGCGCAATTCCGCCGGCACCGATTCACCGCGGCGCACGGCCATGATGCCGATCCACAGGTACACCAGCGCGCAGACCGCGCTGAACAGCAATCCCTGACCGGCCCCCACGCGCTGGACGTAATCCACGACCATGGGCATGGTCAATTCCGCGTCCGGACGCGTTTCGTACGCCCGGAGCACGATCGACAACAACGCGGTGAAAGCCCACACGGCCGCGGCGACCACGGCGGCCGGCCGGGCGATCCGCAGCACCGGCTCGGTGAGCGCCGGTCGGGTGAACCCGAGCAGCTTGGGAAGCAGCGAGAGCCCCACGACGATCGTCGCCGCCACGTCCAGCAGGGTCCGCACCAGCGGTTGCGCGAACCGGGCCACCACCCCGGCCTCGGCCACGCCCACCGCGGCGGGCGCGGTGGACAGGCCGAGGCCCAACAGCACGCCGACGACCCCGCCCGCCAGCAGGCCGCCCACGACCCAGTACCGGCCGGCGGCGGTGATGGTCCGGTTCGCGGTCATCGCCCGCCGTTCTCCTTGGCGTCGCCCGAGCCGCCGCGCACCGCGAAGAACGCGCCACCGGCCAGCAGCACGGCGGCGGCCGCGATCCACACCCAGATGGGCACGCCGGACCCGGACGACGACGAGCCCGCGTCCGGGTCGGCCGGGGCCGCCGGCGCGGGCGTGCCGTCACCCGCCTTGGTGAGGGTGAACTTGAGCGACCCCGTCACCGGGTGCCCGTCCGCGGACAGAACCCGGTAGCCGACGGTGTACTCGGCGGCCGGCCCCAGCGGCCGGATCGGGAAGACGACGCTGTTGTTCTTGACCGTCGGCTCGCCCTCCGCTTCCCAGCGCGTGCCCTCGGGGCCGGTGACGGTGATCGTGTTGAACTTCTCGCCGGCCTGCACGGGCTGGTCGAAGGTCAACGTGACCGTCGCCGGCCCGGTCTCCAGCGAGGACCCGTCCTTCGGGTCGCTGCTGATCAGCACGTTGTGCGCGGACGCGGGCGCGGCCGTGGCCAGCGCGAGCCCGCCCGCGAGCAAGCCGGTCAGCAGCAGCGAGACGACGCGCCTCATGCCGTCGGCTTGCCCGCGCGGCGGGACCGCAGCACGGCGCCCGCACCCAACCCGAGGCCCAGCGCGCCGACCACGAGGCCCGCGCCGCCCAGCCAGCGGGCCGTGTCGTCGGTCGCGCCGGCCGCGGCGTCGTCGTGCCCGTCGTCCGCGACCGCGGTGGCCGTGGCGTCGCCGTGGTCGTCGTCGCCGCTCTTCGCGACGAGCTTCAGCACGGGCGCGGGGCGCTCGGGCTCCTCGCCGCCCTCGGCGGGCGGCGGGGCGTTCCAGTCCACGACCTCGCCGCTGTCGTAGGTCTGCTTGGTGGGCAGGACGAGCTTGTCGGTGTTGTCCGGCAGCGGCCCGATGGACAGGTCGAACTCGTTGAACTGACCGGGCTCGATGCGGGTGCCCGGGTCGGCGGTCCAGGTGACCGTGCGCACCGCCTCGGTGACCTCGCGGCCGTGGCTCTTGACCGGCGTGGCCAGCCTCTCCTTGACCGCCTCGACCTTCCAGCCGGGCGTCGGCCTGGTGCTGACCGAGGCCAGCGGGTACTCGGCGGGCAGGGTCAGCTCCAGCTTCACCGTGCCCGCGTCGGGCCGCTCGTTGGGCACGCGCAGCGTGACCTTGGTGTACCCGCCCTGCACGGCGTTGCCGGGGGTGGACGCGGTGACGTGCGCGGACGCCAGGCCCGCGGTGGTCAGGCAGAGGAACGCGGCGGTCGCGAGCACGGCGCCGCCCTTGGCGAGCGTGCGCGCGCCAAATCGATGTGTCGACATGAAGTTGTGGCTCCTGAGACCAGAGGACGTGTGTTGGGGGACTCGGGTGGTCAGGAACCGGGTGGACCGCGGCGGCCGTGCACCCGCCGCCGCAGCACGTCGACCAGCGTGTTCGCCGACGACGCGGGCGTGAGCGCCCACCACTCGCCGACCGGGGCGGGCGGCGCGGGCGGCGGCGGCAGGAGCCGGGTGACGGCGGTGGCCAGCGCGTGCAGCACGGCGTCGGCACGGGCCAGCAGCAGTCCGGTGAGCAGGGCGGCGACCACGTGCGCGGCCGTCATCGCGGTCGGGCCGAACCCGAGGCCGGGGCGCTCGGCGGCGTGGTGGCCGAGGTTGAGCAGCGCGTGCTGCCCGACCTGGGCGACGCCCAGCGCGGCCAGGATCGTCCAGGGGCGGCGTCCGCGCTCGGCGAGCGCCGTGCCCGCGAACGCGACGAGCACGGTCAGCGGCAGCGCGGGCGCGAACTCGGTGACCGAACCGCCCGCCGCGCCGTGCGCGGCCACGCTCAGTGCCGCCGAGGTGACGGCCAGCAGCGCGGCCCGCGCGAGGCGGGTCGGAGCGGGCCGGCTGGTCACACCCCAGAGCGTAGGAGGTCGCACGACGGTGGCGTGAGCCCCTACGGCCGTCCTGGGGTTTCCCCTACGCCGAACGGGGGTATCGGGTACCCGTGACGCACGAGAGCAAACCCGTCCACGAACCCCTGCCCGGTGATCCGAGGGCGGATCGGCCAGGGCGCACGGACCGAGCGGTCTTCGGCGTCGCCGCCGTCGTCACACTGGCGTTCGTCGCGTGGGGCATCTTCGGCACGGCCTCGCTGGCCGGCGCGTCGAAAGCGGCCCTGACCTGGGTCATCGCCAACCTGGGCTGGGCGTTCGTGCTCAGCGCGTCGGGCTTCGTGCTGTTCGCCCTCTGGCTCGCGACGAGCCGCTACGGCCGCATCCCCCTCGGCCGCGACGACGAGCAGCCGGAGTTCCGCACGGTCTCGTGGGTGGCGATGATGTTCAGCGCGGGCATGGGCATCGGCCTGATGTTCTACGGGGTGAACGAGCCGCTCACGCACTTCGTGCAGCCGCCGCCGGGCACCGTGGAGGGCGGCACGGACCAGGCGTTGCAGACCGCGATGGCCACCACCCTGTTCCACTGGACGCTGCACCCGTGGGCGATCTACGCGGTGGTGGGCCTGGCCATCGCCTACGGCAGCTTCCGCCGCGGCCGCAGCCAGCTGATCAGCGCGGCGTTCGCGCCGCTGCTCGGGCGGCGCCGGGCGGCGGGACCGGCCGGCCGGGCGATCGACGTGCTGGCGATCTTCGCGACGCTGTTCGGGTCGGCCACCTCGCTCGGCCTGGGCGCGTTGCAGATCGGCAGCGGCCTGCGGGTCGCGGGCTGGCTCGGCGACGTCGGCAACGGCGTGCTGGTCGGCGTCATCGCCGTGCTGACCGCGGCGTTCGTCGCGTCGGCGGTGTCCGGCGTGGCCAAGGGCATCCAGTGGCTGTCCAACGTCAACATGGTGCTGGCCGTGGTGCTGGCCGCGTTCGTGTTCGTGGTCGGGCCGACGGTGTTCGTGCTGAACCTCGTGCCGACCGCGATCGGCGACTACTTCCGCGACCTGGCCGACATGGCGGGCCGGACCGCCGCGTCCGGCGGGGACGCGACGCAGACGTGGCTGTCCGGCTGGACGATCTTCTACTGGGCGTGGTGGATCTCCTGGACGCCGTTCGTCGGCATGTTCATCGCCCGCATCAGCCGGGGCCGCACGATCCGGCAGTTCGTGGCCGGCGTCATCGGCGTGCCGAGCCTGGTCAGCCTGGTGTGGTTCTGCGTGTTCGGCGGCACGGCGATCTTCGTGCAGCGCCACCGCGCGGACCTCGCGGGCGCGTCGTCGCCGGAGGGCCAGCTGTTCGGGCTGCTCGACCAGTTCCCGCTCGCCACCGTCGCCGGGATCGTGGTGATGGTGCTGGTGGCGATCTTCTTCGTGTCCGGCGCGGACGCCGCGTCCGTGGTGATGGGCACGCTGTCGCAGCGCGGCTCGATCCGGCCGGGCCGGGGCGTGGTGGTGTTCTGGGGCGTGCTCACGGGCCTGGTCGCGGCGGTGATGCTGCTGGTCGGCGGGTCGAGCGGGCTGACCGGCCTGCAGAACCTGACCATCATCGCCGCGCTGCCGTTCCTGGTCGTCATGGTCGGCTTGTGCGTGTCGCTGGCCCGTGACCTGCGCAGCGACCCGCTGATCCGGCGGGAGGAGCGGGTCGCCGAGGTCATGGAGGAGGTCACCGCCCAGATGGGGCCGGAGGAGACCGCCTACCGGGCGGTGGAGCAGCTCACACGCCGAGGCGTTTGAGCAGGTCGGCCTCCATCGCGTCGAGGTCGGCCGAGATCGCGCGGTGCGCCGCCCGGCGCCGCGGCGCGGGCATCCGCTCCGAGGCCCGCACGGCGGCCAGCAGTTGCGCGAGCCGCTTCTCGACGCCCTCGACGTAGGCCGCGTCGGAGCCGCGGAGCTGGTCCAGCGCCTCGCCGAAGCCGACGATCCGGGCGTGCAGGCGCGCGCCCTTGCCCGAGTACCGGGTGAGCTGGTCCACCGGCACGCCCAACCGGGACGCCCGGAAGTGGTCGTAGCGGTCGCTCAGCAACGCGGCGGCCCGCGCCGCCACCGGCGCCACCACCGGGATCAACGCCGGCGCCAGCACCTTGGCCACGCCCACGAGGTTCTTCGCCCTGCCGGGGGTGAACCCCTTGCCCTTCGCCCGTGCCACGGCCGCACCTCCTCACCCCAGACCCTAGAGCCGTCCGGGCAAAAGATCGACTCGACTCCGCGAGGTTGCCGGCACGACGACGCGCCCGGCGTCATACGCTGCACCGGTGACTTCCCAGGTGCAGCTCGACGCCGGTGTGGTCACTCGTTGCCGGCGGCGGGTGCACCTCGAACACGATCCCACCATGCGCGACGTGCCGACACTGCCGCCGGACCCCACCGGTCAGCAGCGCAAGGCCGACGCCGAGGACCACCGGCGCGCGGTCGCCGCGGCGCTGGGCCGCGTCGTCGGGTCCGACCTGTTGGAGATCCCGCAGGACGTGCCCTCGGCCGACCGGGAGCGCGTGACCGCCGAGGCCATGCAGGCCGGCGTGCCGTTCATCTGGGGCGCCGCCCTGCCGCGCGACCCGCTGGGCGGGCGCCGCGGCGGCATCGACCTGCTGGTGAAGGAGAAGACCGGGTACGTGCCGGTGCTCGTGGTCCGGCACAAGGTCAGCGACCCCGGCCACGGCGCGCGCACGTCGCCGCTGTCCCACCCGCTGCCGGGCGGCGCGCGGGTGGACCCGCTGCGCAAGGTCCGGCCCCAGCCGCGCGACCAGCTCCGGCTGGCCCACGCGCAGCGGCAGCTGCAGGCGTCCGGCTTCGCCGCGCGCGGCCGCGCCACCGGCGGTGTCATCGGCATGGACGCCGACGTCGTCGTGTGGCACGACCTGGAGGCGCCGACGTGGCCCGCCGGGCGCACCGCGCTCGCCGAGTACGACAACCGCTTCTCCGACCGGCTCGCGGTGGCCACCGCCGCCGCCACCGGCGCCGACCCGTTGGCCCGCCCGTCCCGGATCGTGGAGTGCCGCAGCTGCCCGTGGTGGCCGGTGTGCGAGGCCGACCTGAAGGCCGCCCGGGACGTCAGCCTGGTGGTGCGCGGCGAGGACGCCGTGGCGCTGCGCAAGGCCGGTGTGACCACGGTCGACGAGCTGGCCGCGCTGGACCCGGCCGAGCAGCTCGTCCCGCTGGTCGGCATGCTGCACTCGGACGCGGTCGTGCTGGCCCGCGCGTGGCTGCGCGACCTGACCGTGGTGCGCCGCGTGTCCCGCATGGAGGTGCCGCGCGCCGACGTCGAGGTCGACGTGGACATGGAGAGCTTCGGCGACCTCGGCGCGTACATGTGGGGCTGCTGGCTGTCCGGGCAGGACGTCGGCGAGGAGCCCGGCTACCGGGCGTTCGCCACGTGGGACCCGCTGCCGTGCGCGGACGAGGCCCGGTCGTTCGCCGAGTTTTGGGGCTGGCTCACCGGCATCCGGCTGCGGGCCCGGGCGCGCGGGCTGTCGTTCAAGGCGTACTGCTACAACGAGTTGGCGGAGAACCGCTGGCTGCTCGGCTCGGCCGAGCGGTTCAAGGGGCAGCCCGGCATCCCGACCGTGGCGCAGGTGCGGGAGTTCATCACGTCCGACTCGTGGGTGGACCTGTTCGGCATCGTGCAGGACCAGTTCCTGTGCGCCCACGGCAAGGGCCTGAAGACCATCGCGCCGGTCGCCGGGTTCCGCTGGCGGGACCCGGAGGCGGGCGGCGAGAACTCGATGCGCTGGTACCGCGACGCCGTGGGCATGGACGGCAGGCCGCCGGACCCCGCCCAGCGCCGCCGGCTGCTGGAGTACAACGAGGACGACGTCCGCGCCACCCACACCCTGCGGCTGTGGATGACGTCGGACGCCATGGACGACCTGCCGTTCGCCGGGGACCTCTAGCCCGGCCCGGCCGAGGGGCGCGACGGCGCGGGTCTGCCCCCACCGGCCGGGCACGGCCGTGGCCACCCTGGTCGAGGACTGCGACCGGTAGCGCTACCTGGGCTGCATCCGCAGCGCGCCGTCCATGCGGATGACCTCGCCGTTCAGGTAGTCGTGCTCCACGATCGACACGGCCAGCCGCGCGTACTCCTCCGGCTGCGCCAGCCGCTTCGGGAACGGCACGCCCGCCGCCAGGCCCGCCCGGAACTCCTCCGACACGGTCGCGAGCATCGGCGTGTCCACGATGCCCGGCGCGATCGTCATCACCCGCACCCCGACCGACGACAGGTCACGCGCCGCGGGCAGCGTCATCCCGACCACCGCGGCCTTCGACGCCGCGTAGGCCACCTGCCCGATCTGCCCGTCGAACGCCGCGATCGACGCGGTGTTGATCACCACGCCGCGCTGGCCGTGCTCCAGCGGCTCGGTCTTGCCCATCGCGGCCGCGGCCAGCCGCAGCACGTTGAACGTGCCGACCAGGTTGACGTCGACGACCTTCCGGTACAGGTCGAGCGGGTGCGGGCCGGACTTGCCCACCGTCCGCGCCGACGGGCCGATGCCCGCGCAGTTCACCACGACCCGCAGCGGCGAGCCGGAGCCGGCGGCCGTGTCGACGGCGGCCTGGACGTCCTCCTCCGAGGTGACGTCCGCCGCCAGGTACGTGACGCCCTCCACGTCCGGGGCGTGGTCGGTCGAGAGGTCCAGCGCGAACACCGCCGCACCCCGTGCCGCCAGCGCACGCGCGGTCGCGAGGCCCAGACCGGACGCGCCGCCGGTGACGATCGCCGCGGTACCCGAGATCTCCATGCTTCCTCCTGTCCTGGGACCAGGAGGTTAACGGTCGTTCAGCCCCCGGCGCGCGGAGAAGTGGAGCAATGCGACCAACGGCACGGCCGCCAGCAGCGCCAGCCCCGCGAAGAGCAGCGAGATGAGGACGAGTTCCATACCCACGACCTTGCCCTTGTCCAGGCGAAACCGCGTCCGCCGCGAGGGGTGTTTCCCCGTACCCCCAGGGGACTACCCACCTCACTCTCCGCATACGCCTGGTGTTTGACCCACGGCCAACTTCGGCTGTCACCGTCGTGCCATGTTCGTCCGGCGGATCGCGGTCGTGGGAACGGGTTACGTGGGCCTGACGACGGGGGCGTGCCTGGCCTCCCTCGGGCATCGGGTCGTGTGCGCCGACGTGGACGCGCTGAAGGTGGCCCGGCTGCGCGCCGGGCAGGTCGACATCCTGGAGCCCGGTCTCGCGGACCTGGTCGTGGAGGGCCGGTCCGCAGGCCGGCTCGAGTTCGTGGAGGGCGCGCGGCACGCCGTCGCCGACGCCGAGGTGGTGTTCCTGTGCCTGCCGACGCCCATGGGCGCGGGCGGCGCGGCCGACCTCGCCGCCATCGAGGCGGTGGCCGCCGAGATCCGCGACGTGCTGCCCCGCGACGCGGTGGTGGTGTGCAAGTCCACCGTCCCGGTCGGCACGTCGACCAGGGTCGCGGCGCTGCTCGGGCGCGACGACGTGGCGGTGGTCTCGAACCCCGAGTTCCTGCGCGAGGGCAGCGCGGTCCGCGACTTCCTGCACCCCGACCGGATCGTGGTCGGCGCCGGCTCGCCGCGCGCCGCCGAACGCGTCGCCGCGCTGTTCACCCGGCTCGGCGCGCCCACCGTGCTGATGGACGCGGCCAGCGCCGAGATGGTCAAGTACGCCGCCAACTGCTTCCTGGCCATGAAGCTGTCCTACGTCAACGCGGTCGCCGAGCTGTGCGAGCTGGTCGGCGCCGACGTCACCTCCGTCACCGAGGGCATGGGCCACGACAAGCGCATCGGCCAGTCGTTCCTCCAGCCCGGACCCGGCTGGGGCGGGTCGTGCCTGCCCAAGGACACGCACGCCATGGTCCGCATCGCCGACGCCGTCGGCGTGGACTTCTCGCTGGTCAGGGCCACCATCGAGACGAACGCGCGGCAGCAGCGGCGGGTCGTGGACAAGCTGCGGCGCGCCATCGGGCCGCTGGCGGGCGCCCGCGTGGGCGTGCTGGGGCTCGCGTTCAAGGCGGGCACCAACGACCTGCGCGACTCGCCCGCCCTGGCGGTGGCCGAGCTGCTCGCGTTCGAGGGCGCGGAGCTGGTGGCCCACGACCCCGGGATCGACCGGCCGCTGGCGGGCATGACCGTGGTGGACTCGCCGTACGCGGCGGTGCGCGACGCGGACGCGGTGGTGCTGCTGACCGAGTGGCCGGAGTTCCGCGCGCTCGACTGGGGCCTGGTGGCGTCCGCGATGGCCGGTTCGACGGTGCTGGACACCCGCAACCACCTCGACCCGGACGCGGTGGCGCGGGCCGGCCTCGTGCTCCACGGCCTGGGCCGCGACCTGCGCGTCCCGGACCAGGCGAGGTGAGGTTCAGCGGATCTTCAGGAGACATCTCGTTAGCCGGGGTAACAAAACCGGGTCGCGGGACGTAGGTTGACGGGGTGTTCACCACCCGACCTGAGCTGGCCGGCACGCACGGCATGGTGGCCTCCACGCACTGGCTCGCGTCCACCGCGGGCATGGCCGTCCTGGAGGACGGCGGCAACGCCTTCGACGCCGCGGTCGCCGTCGGCTTCGTGCTGCAGGTGGTGGAGCCGCACCTCAACGGGCCCGGCGGCGAGGTCCCCGTGGTGTTCGCCGCGGCGGGCGAGACCGCGCCGCGCGTGCTGTGCGGCCAGGGCGTCGCGCCCGCCGGCGCCACCATCGGGCACTACCGCGGGCTCGGGCTCGACCTGGTGCCCGGCAGCGGGTTGCTGGCCGCCACCGTGCCGGGCGCGTGGGACGGCTGGCTGACGCTGCTGCGCGACTACGGCACCAAGTCGCTGCGCGACGTGCTCGGCTACGCGATCGGGTACGCGCGCGACGGGTTCCCGCTGCTGGAGCGGGTGTCGTTCACCATCTCGACGGTCGCCGACCTGTTCCGCGACCACTGGACGTCGTCGGCGGCGCTGTGGCTGCCGGGCGGCAAGCCGCCCGCCGCCGGGACGCGCTTCCGCAACCCCCGGCTCGCCGACACCTGGGAGTGGCTGCTGGCCGCCGGCGAGGCGGCGGGCGCCGACCGCGAGGCGCAGATCGACGCGGCGCGGCGGGCGTGGTCGCAGGGTTTCGTGGCGGCGCAGGTGGACGAGTTCGCCCGGATCGCGCACCGCGACGACTCCGGCGCCGACCACGCCGGGGTGCTCACCGGCGAGGACATGGCGTCGTGGGAGGCGGGCTACGAGGACGCCGTGTCGGTGGACTTCGGGCCGTGGACCGTGGTGAAGCCCGGGGCGTGGACCCAGGGACCGGTGCTGCTGCAGCAGTTGCTGCTGCTGGAGGGCTTCGCCGACCGGCTCTCCTACGTGGACGGCGTGCCGACGGCGGAGACGGTGCACCTCGCGGTGGAGGCGGCGAAGCTCGCGTTCGCCGACCGGGAGGCGTGGTACGGCGACACCGGCGACGTGCCGCTCGACCTGCTCCTGTCCCGGGACTACGCGGACCGGCGGCGGCGACTCGTCGGCGACCACGCCTCGCTCGACCTGCGGCCCGGCTCGCCCGGCGCGGTCGCGGCCCGGCTGCCCGGCCACGTGCTGCGCGGCCCGCGCCTCGCCGGGCAGGAGGAGGACGGCGGCGCGCTCGGCGAACCCACGGTTTCCCGCACCGGCGCGGTCAAGGGCGACACGGTCCACGTCGACGTGGTGGACCGCTGGGGCAACATCGTGTCGGCCACCCCGTCCGGCGGCTGGCTCCAGTCCTCGCCGACGATCCCCTCGCTGGGGTTCTGCCTCGGCAGCCGGGCGCAGATGTTCTGGCTGGAACCGGACCTGCCGAACTCGCTGGCCCCGGGCAAGCGGCCCCGCATCACGCTGTCCCCGACGCTGGCGCTGCGCGACGGCCTGCCCGCGCTCGGGTTCGGCACGCCCGGCGGCGACCAGCAGGACCAGTGGCAGCTCGGGTTCTGGCTCGCGCACACCGCCGGCGGGATGAACCTCCAGGAGGCCATCGACTCGCCGATGTGGCACACCAACGCGTTCCCCAGCTCGTTCTACCCGCGGTCGTGGACGCCGGGCGAGGTCGTGGTCGAGTCCCGCCTCGGCCGGGCGGCGCTGGACGAGCTGCGCGACCGCGGTCACGCGGTGGTGGACGCGGGCCCGTGGGCGCTGGGCCGGATGTCCGCGGTGTCCCGGGACTCCCGCGACGGCCTGCTGCGCGCCGCCGCCAACGCGCGCGGGGCGCAGGGCTACGCGGTCGGCCGGTAGCCGCCCGCCGGGCCGGGCCGTCGCCGCGAGGTTGGAACGGCCCCGGCCCGAGGGGGAGGGGGTCGGGACCGTTCCGGCTTCTCGGTGAACCTCCCGGCGGACCGGGTCGGGGTCAGCCGCCGAGGAACTCGAGCCGCACGTCCAGCGGCGCGCCCGCGTCCTGGCCCGCGGCGACGGGGCCGAGGACGACCGGCCCGGCCGGGTCGGCGGTGTCCACCCGGACGATGTCGCCGACCGTGGCGACCCGGCCCACTTCGCCCTCGACGTCGGGCGTGGTGTGGGCGCCCACCTCGACCGCCTGCGCGGTGCCGCCGAGGCCGAGCAGGACGGCCGCGCCGCCGAGGGTGACCGCGGCTCCCGCGATGGTCTTCCTGAGGTTCATGGGCGGCAAAGTGTCGCAACCGGGGGTTGCGGTTCAAGCCCGCTCATCCCCCGGAGTGGATTACTTCACCCCCTCAGGTGGGCTGTGGGGCGTGCCGTACGACGGTCGACGTACCGGCGCGAAGCGCCTGCGGACCGACGCCGACCGGCGTGGCCTCCCGTACCGTCGTGCCGTGGCGTGGTTGGCGTGGGTCTGGTTCGCGGCGACGTTCGCGCCGCTGGTCTGGCGCAAGCGCTTCCCCGTCGCCGTGATCGCGGTGACCGGGGTGTCCACCTGGCTGTACTACCTGACCGGCCACTGGGGTCCGCTCATCGTCGCGCCCGCCGTCGCCGTGCTGTCCCTGCGCCGCACCAGGGTCGTCGAGCAGCGGAGCCGCCAGGTGGAAGAGGAACGGCTGCGGATCGCGCGCGAGGTGCACGACGTCGTCGCGCACAGCCTCGCCATGATCAACGTGCAGGCCGGCGTCGCCGCGCACGTCGCCGACCGCCGCCCCGAGGAGGCGGTCAAGGCGCTGCGGGCCATCAAGGAGGCGAGCGGTCGCGCGCTGGACGACCTGCGCGCCACCCTCGGCGTGCTGCGCACCGGCGAGGGCACGACGCCCGCGCCCAGCCTCGACCGGCTGGACGAGCTGGTGCGGCCGGTGCCCGCAGCCCGGGTCGTCGGCACGCCGGGGCCGCTGCCCGCCCCCGTGGACGCCGCCGCGTACCGGGTGGTGCAGGAGGCGCTGACCAACGCGATGCGGTACGCGCCGGACGCGTCCGAGGTCGTCATCTCGTTCGAGCGCACCGAGGACGCGCTGGTCCTCACCGTGGCCGACGACGGTGGCGGCGGCGACCGGCCGCCCCAGGGCGCGGGCTCCGGCATCCGCGGCATGCGGGAACGGGTGGAGGCGCTCGGTGGCACGCTGGACGCGGGGCCGTCGACCCGGGGCTTCACCGTCAGGGCGGTCCTACCGTGGGAGGTTCGTGGTGATCAGGGTGGTGCTGGCCGACGACCAGGCGCTGGTGCGCGCGGGTTTCCGCCTGCTGCTCGACACCGAGGACGGGTTCGAGGTCGTGGGCGAGGCCGGTGACGGCGAGGAGGCCGTCCGGCGGGCGCACGAGCACCGGCCGGACGTCGTGGTGATGGACATCCGGATGCCCGGCGTCGACGGCCTGGCCGCCACCCGGCGGATCTGCGCCGAGCTGCCGGACGTGAAGGTCCTGGTGCTGACGACCTTCAACGTGGACGAGTACGTGTTCGAGGCGCTGCGCGCCGGCGCCTCGGGCTTCCTGCTGAAGGACACCGACCCGGTGGAGCTGCTGCACGCCCTCAAGGTCGTCGCGGAGGGTGAGGCGCTCCTCGCACCGAGTGTCACCCGGAAGGTGATCGAGGAGTTCGCGAGTCGTCCGGAGCACCGGCGTCCCGACCCCCGGGCGCTGCGCGAGCTGACCGCGCGGGAGCGGGAGGTGCTGGCGCTCGTGGCCGCCGGCCTGTCCAACGACGAGATCGCCGCGCACCTGGTGATCAGTCCGGCCACCTCCCGGACCCACGTCAGCCGGGTGATGACCAAACTGGGCGCGCGGGACCGCGCGCAACTCGTCGTGCTCGCCTATGAATCAGGTTTGGTGTCCCCGCGCCGAGGGTGAATATTCATTGTTGGCGCGCGGTCCGAGGCTCCCCGGACGGGTCCCGCGAAAGTTCTGCGAAAAACAACAAATATCACTGACAGTGACGAAAACGCCGAAACCCGCCGCATTGTGTGTGCGGCGGGTGACGTGAACGAAGGGGGCTAGGCGATAGCGCCCGGCGGCAGCTTCAGCTTGAACGGCAGCGTGGTCACGACCGCGAGGTCCGACGCCGTCTTCTTCATCAGCGTCGGCGCGTTGCGCGAGCCGGGCTCCGGCAGGTCCAGGAGCCGGTCCACGGCCTCGACCAGCGGTCCCTCGTAAATCCACACGGCCTGGGCGGCGCGCCGGCTGTCCCGCACGGCCGGCAGCCGGCCCGCGCGGGCCTCGGTCTCCGACCAGAACAAGATCGAGTCGATGAACCCTCTGCGCTGCTTGAACGCCATGATGCGGTCCAGCTGCCCGTCCTCGTCGCGGAGGTGCAGGAACTGGAAGCCGCTTTCGCGCAGCTCGATCACCTTGCTGAGTGCGAGATCCATGACGCACCTACCTCTGTTCTGAGGTCCCCTAGCAGGCACAGGTCGTTCGACCCGGAAATGATCGTACGGCAAGCGGACAAGCCGCCATAGGGACTAGGCCGGCGGGGCGGTCTCAATACGGGGTCGCCCACCTTCCGATTTCGATGCGGATCGCAGGACGCGAACGGTTCGCACTATAAAAGCGAGCCCGCCCGTGGTGACCAGGATCACAGTGGGCCACATACCGGTCCTCCGCCGCATCGGCTCTCCTGTCACCCGGGTAGACGTCCGCCACAGGTGGCGGGTTGCCCGGCGGGCACCGTGCGAATCACCACCTTGCGGTGAACCGCGAACGGGTGACATGGCCGCCAACTACGCTGTCCGCGTGAGCATCGACCCGGCCAAGAACCTCCCGGCGGTGCCCGAGTCGCTGCTCCCCCGCGAGCACGCGCTCTACCGGCCTCGGCACAGCAGCCGCCAGCGCACCGCGCTGACCCTCGCCGTCATCTTCTTCTGCACGCCCGCGATGCTGCTGGTCGTCGGCGTGCGGCCGGCCGAGTTCGAGAACCGCAGGCTCGCCGCGTTCCCGTCGATCACCGACGGCTGGGGCTTCTTCACCGGGCTCAACGCGTGGGCGAGCGACCACGTGCCGCTGCGCGACAAGGCCGTGGCGGTGGCGGACGGCGTCAGCCGCGGCGTGTTCGGCGAGGCGCCGCAGCTCGACCGGTCGCAGGACGAGGTCGGCGTGGTGGTCGCCCCGAAGGACCCGTCCCTCGACCGACCCACCCCGACGGCGTTCGTGGACGCGATCGAGGGCAAGGACGACTGGCTGTTCCTCGGCGACGACGTCGAGGGCGCCTGCGAACCGCTGATCCCGATCGCCGAGGTGCACGCCCGGCTGGCCCGCCTGCGTCGCGCGGTCGAGTCGTCCGGCCGCCGGTTCGTGCTGGTCGTCGCGCCGAACAAGAGCACCATGGTGCCGCAGTACCTGCCGTCGAAGTACTTCGGCAAGGACTGCCACGCCAAGGCGACCGAGGAGTTCTGGAAGGACCTGTCCGCCAAGACGGGCGCGCTGGACCTGCGGTCGCGCATGCACGAGACCGCCAAGCTGAACAACCGGCTGCCCTACCCCAAGTACGACAGCCACTGGACGCACGACGGCAGCCTGGTCATGGCGCGCGTGATCACCGACACGATCGAACCGGGCACCTCGCGCGGCTGGAAGGTCCGGCCCACCAACGTGATCGACCGCGAGGGCGACCTCGCCCCGCTGCTCGGCCGGACCGCGACCGACCCGATCCAGTCCTACGACCTCGCGCCGGACGGCAGCACCGTGCGCAGCCGCGAGATCACCCCCGACCCCAAGCCGCAGCGGTTCACCCAGCCGCCGTCGAAGGGCGTGGTCGACGCCAAGGTCGGTCTGCTCGGCGACTCGTTCTCCTACTACGCCGGGCAGTACCTGGTCGCCTGCTTCACCGACCTCACGATGGTCCACGTCGAACGCCTCTCCGGCAACGCCCGCGAGGTCGCGCGCGCACTCGCCGCCACCGACGTCGTGGTGCTCGAAGCCGCGGAGCGGCTGCTGGTCAGCGGGCTGGACCCGGTCCTCGAACCGCCGGTCATCGACGTCATCGCCGAGGAGCTGGCCAAGCAGCCGCGCTAACGCCGGCGCCCGTTCTCCCGGGCGTGGTTCTCCAGCAGGGACGCCACGGTGACCACCGGCCCGCTGTCGTCGCGCAACCGCCTGCGCCGGGGCGCGACGTCCTCCGACTCGTCGGCCGGCCAGGCGGCGGGGAGGTGCCGGGTCTCCTCGGCCGGACCGGGCGCCGGGACGGGACGGGCGAGCGGCGGTCGCGGTGCCGGCGGGCCGGGGACCGGGGCGCGGTCGAGGGGGACGTCCCGCGCCGGGGTGCGCGGTGGCTGGGGACGCGGTGCCCCGGATCGGGGTGCCCCGGACCGGGGTGCTTCGGAACGGAGTGGTTCGGGACGGGGCGCTTCGGGTCGGGGTGGTTCGGGGCGGGCCGCCGGGTGGCGCGGCGCGTCGGCACGCGGGGTCTCGGGGCGAGCGGGCTCGGGACGCGGCGGGTGGGGACGCGCGTCGGGTCGCGGGGCCGGCGGGCGCGGGGCGTCGGGTCGGGGCGCGTCGGGACGCGAGGGCTGGCTGCGCGGCGGAGGCGTGCGGGGCACGGGCGGGCCCTGCGGCCGGGTGGCGAAGGGCGGCCGGCGCTGGGGCGGCGGGGTGCGCAGGCGGTTCGACCGGACCCGGGGCAGCACCTCGGTCGGTTCCTCGCGGACGGGTTCCGGCTCGTCGTCCGGCCACTCGGCGTCTTCCGCGTCCTCGGCGGCGTCCTCGGGTTCCTCCACGTCCTCGAAGTCGTCCTCGAAGTCGTCCTCGAGATCGTTGTCGAGGTCGTCGTCGAGGTCCGACTCGGGCTCCGCGGGCTCGGGCACGGGCTTGGGCGCGGGTTTGCGGGCCAGCCGCCGCGCGAGGACGTGGCTCGGCTTCTCCACGTACCGGTAGCTCAGCTCCACCACGCCGAACGTCACCGCGATCGCGATCGGCACCGCGAGCCACAGCGGCACCTGCGGCCGGAGGAGGTCGAGCGCCGTGAACGCCACCAGGCCGTGCAGCAGGTAGATCGAGTAGCTGCGCTCGGACAGCCCCACCCAGATCCGCCGCTCCACGAGCCGCGGCTCGGCGAACATCCCCATCAGGAAGCACAGCACCGCGACCGCCAGCGCCAGGTTGTACGAGGCGTCCAGCCTGCCGAACTTCAGGTGGTCGGCGAGCACGTACAGCGCCCACGCGGCGCCGGCGAACACCCCGCCGAGCCACAGCGGCACGCGCTTGGTCGTCGTCGCCCAGACGATCTGCCCGATCAGCGGGATGGCGAGGTACGACACGTTCACCGCGAACACGAGCCACGACGGGCCGAACTGCCGGTTGGTCATCATCACCACGAAGATGAAGACCAGCTGGACCGAGATCGCGAGCCACGGCGCGCGCCGCATGACCGGCAGCAGCGCCACCAGCAGGACGTAGAAGATGACCTCGACCACGAGCGTCCACGCCACGCCGACCATCACGACCTGCGGCACGATCAGGTAGTTGATCGTCAGGGCGTTGGTGACCACGGTCCACCACGTGATCACGGGCTCGTTGCCGCCGCCGAGCGGCCTCCCGCCGAGCAGGATCACCGCCGCGGTCAGCAGCACCACGAACGTCATCGGCACGTACACGCGCACCAGGCGGTTGAGGCCGAACCCGCGGGCGCCCTGGCGCAGCGCCACCGGCGTCACCACGTACCCGCTGACGAGGAAGAAGAACGGCACCGCGACCTGGCCGATGCCCTGCAACCCCATGTGCATCGGATCGCTGGTGACCGCGTCCACCACGTCGATCACAGGCGTGGGGCCCGCTTCGCGCTTGGCGATCCACTGCTCGGCCAGGTGGCTGTAGAAAACCAGCAGCGCGGCGAGCCCGCGACCGATGTCGATGAACGCGATGCGGGTCTTCTCGGCAGGCTCCCGCCCGCTCAGCGAACTCCGGCCGTCCAGGGGCTCAACCCTTCCACTAACCGCCCGTGCCGCGCGTATGGTAACGAACCGCCTACGTTCGTGTCCTCCCCGTGATTGAACCGGCTTCGCCCGTTCGCTCGCGCCGTTCCCACCTGCGGATCACCCGGTTGGCGGGCATCTCGACCAGGCGGTGCAGCAGTTCGGCGGCCACCGCGGCCGCCACCAGCCCCACCACCACGACCAGGGTCGGGTCCAGGTGCGGCATCAGGGTGTCGTACAACGGGTACATCGCGCTCAGGTGGATCAGGTAGATCGCGTACGTCCGCTTCGACCAACCGCGGATCAGCGCGGACCGGCTCACCGGACCGCTCGCGGCCACCAGCAGCACGGTCAGCAGCACGGCGAACAGCAGCGTGCGCGGCACCGCGTCGCCCTGCTCGGTGTAGCCGCCCACCTTGTCGGTCCAGACGAACAGCAGGAAGTGCGCCGAGGCGATGGCCGTGCCCGCGACCGGGTGGACCTTCCCGGAGTGCACCAGCGAGATCAGCTGCCCGATCACGAGCACCGGCAGGTACGCGCCGAACTGCCCGATCCCGTGGCCGAGCGAGGTCGGGAAGTGGTTGGTGATCAGCAGGACGGTGAAGCACGCGGGAGCGGCGGCCAGCGGCGGGATCCACGGCCACTTGCGCAGCACGGGGATGGTCAGCGCGACGTAGCAGTAGAAGACCACCTGCACCTGGAGCGTCCACGTCACCGCGACCAGCGCGACCTGCGGCGTCTGCAGGAAGTTGACGAGGAACAGGCCGCTGACGAGGTCGCCGAGGTCGAGGTCCCCCTCGCGGGCGGACGACACCCGGAAACCGAGGTTGATCAGGATCCACGCGATCACCGTGACGACCCACAGCAGCGGCACGAGCCGCACGACGCGGCGGCGCAGGAACTGGACCGGGCGCTCCCGGTTCGCCACGTGCGTCACCACGACGCCGCTGACGACCAGGAACAACGCCACGCCGAAGAACGACAGGCGCGGGTTGAGGTGCAACCGGTCGACGACGCCCTGCTCGACCGCGGTCGACAGCCAGAACTCCCGGTCGTTCAACGCGAACCAGGCGGTCAGGTGGGTCAGCACGACCGCGCAGGACGCGACGACCCGCAGCAGGTCGAGTCCGTGCAGGTACCCGGTGCCCTGGGCCGCGGCCTCGGGCCGCGCCAGCGTGGTCGCCGTCATGCCACCTTCTCCACAACCCGGTGCAGACCCTCCGCGGCGAAACCCGCGCACCCCACCGCGACCACCACGGCGAGCGATGACGGCAGGACGGCGGACAGCACGCCGGTCACCGCGTAGCCGACGACCGGGACGGACACGTACAGCGGCACCGCGCGGCTGCTCAACCAGCGCACGGGCCGCGTGCTCGCGAGCGCCGCGCCGCGCGGCAGCGCGATCAGGAACACCAGCAGCGCCAGCACGCCGCCGAGCGGGTGCCAGTACCCGGCCAGCTCCGGCGTCACCTCGTCGGCCACCACCAGCAGCGCCGCGGCGAGCAGGCCGAGGCAGAAGCCGTGCGCCGCGGTCAGCCGCCCCGCCCGCACGAGCCACGCCACCTCGCCGAGCACGATCAGCGGCACCAGGGCGGCGACCTGTCCGAGGTCGCGCAGCACGTCCGGCGCGCCGGCCCAACCGCCCGCCATCACCAGCGCGCAGGCGACCTCCAGCCGCACCAGGACCGCGAGCCACGGCGCGCCGCGCTCCACCGGTCGCAGCGCCGCGACCAGCAGCCCCGAGCACGCCGTCGCCGCGATCGGCGTGATCACCGCCGCGTCGGTCAACGGCTCCGCGCCCAGGAGCAGGAGCAGCGCGCCCACGACGACCGCGCCCGCCAGCGCGGCCGCGACCCGGCGCAGCAACCGCACCGCCACGGACCACCGGTCCACGCCCGCGATCGCGTAGCCGGCCGACAGGAGCAGCAGCGCGGTGCCGAGGAAGCCGAAGTCCTCGCCGAGCCCGGTCGGCTGGTTGACCCAGCCCCGGATCACGACGACGAGGTCGCCGGTGTCCCCGTGCCGGCTCGGCCACAGGCCGACGAGGTAGCTGTAGGCGAGCAGGCAGACGGCGGCCGCGGTCACCACGCGCACGCCGGGCAGGGTCGTGCCACCCGCCTCGACGGGTGTCCTGGTCTCAGCCATCGGCGGGCAGCGCTTCCAGCTGGAGGGCGAGCAGGGGCCCGAACGCGGAGGTGAGGTCGTGCGACCTGGCGTTCAGCTCGACCCGGACGAGCAGGTCCTGGTGCACGTAGAAGGCGCGCACGGTCGGCCGCGGCGCGGGGTCGGCGTCCGGGTTGGCGACCACCCGGGTCACCCGGGTGATCCCGTGCTCGGGCGCGATGCGCTCCAGGCCGAACTCCTGCTGGAGCCCGTCGAGCCGGTCGGCGGCGCGCAGCGCGGCCTCGCGGTCCGCCATCCGGACGACCGCGACGAGCACCCGGCCCTCGGGCCGCCGGGACGACAGCGTCAGCCGGGCCGCGCCCGCGCCCCCTTCGGCGTAGACCTCGACCTCGAGGTCGTTGAGAAAGTTCAGCTCCACCAGGTCGGAGAACGCGCGCACGCTGTCGTACGACTCGGTGCCGGAGTCGAAGTCCGCCAGCGCCAACGGGTCCGCGGCCAGGCGGCCCGCCTCGCCGGTCGCCGGCACGTTGCGGGCGCTGGCGGGCAGCGGGTCCCCGCCCCAGATGCTCCAGGCGCCGAACGTGACGACGGCGAGCACGCCGGTGACGAGCAGTGCGCCGAGCACGGAGGTGCGCGTCCGTACCTCACTCACGCGGGACTTACCTCCACACTCGAAACCCGGCCCCCGAGTGGGAACCGGGCACGAGTGTCGCAGGCCGAACCCCGCCTGTCACAGGAAATGCTCAGGTCAGAGTGGTCGAAGCCACAACGTGACGAAGCCGCTCGCCGCCGTTTCCGCCTGGCGCACCAGGTCCTCGTCGGCGTGCTCGGCCTCCGCGTCGCCGCCCAGCGGCACGGGCGCGTAGCCGAGCTTGCGGTAGCCCAGCAGGACCTGGAGCGGGTCGTCGCCGAGTTCGGTGATCGCGTCGGGGCAGAACTCGCACACCACGTGCGGCCGGTCGCGTTCCAGCACGGCGGTCAGGCCGGCCAGCGCGCGGTGGTCGCGGCCCTGGAGGTCCACCTTCACCAGCGTGACGCGGCGGTCGGACACCTCCGGCCTGGTGTCGAGCCGGACCGCCGGCACCACGACGCCGCCCGCGGCCTCGTCGGACGCGTCGTGCGCCCGGTGGTCGCCGCTGTTGCCGTCCTCGGCCTGCACGAGCCGGATGCTGCCCTCGGTGTCCCACGCCGCGACCGGCAGCACGTCCACCGACCGCGCGCCCTCGGGGCCGAGGTTCGCGGTGACGTTGCGGCGCAGGTACTCGGCGTTGACCGGGTTGGCCTCCACCGCGACCACCGCCTCGACGCCCTCGGCCTGCCGGAGCAGCCGCAGCGTGTGGTAGCCGACGTGCGCGCCGATGTCGACGAACGTGCCGTCGCCCACCAGCCGGGCCATGAGCTCGGCCTCCTCGGCCTCCCACGACCGGTGGTAGGCCAGCCACGGCAGCACGACGCGGTCCACGGGCAGCAGCAACGCGCCCGCGTCGCACACCACCACGTCCGCGCCGGCGGGCACCGGCGCGTGCCGCAGCCGGGCGGTGTCCTGCACCGCGGCCAGCGCGCGGGCCAGCTCGTCCAGCCGCCGGTCGCCGCCGTCGAACCGCTCGTCGCGCTCGGCGAACCGGTCGAACGTGGTGCGCTGCTCCTCGTCCAGCCGCGACCACACGCGGTCGAGGGTGGTGTCGACCCGCTGCTCCAGGTCGGACACCGCGGACGCGGCGTCCTGCGCGGCGGAGCGGAGGTCGTCCTGCACGGCGGCCAGGCGGGTCTTGAGGCCCTCGTTGGCCCACCGCGTGGACTCGACGCTCGACTCGACCGCCTCCAGCCGCGCGACCACGCCGTTCAACGTGTCCTCGACGCCGCCGACGAGCGTGCCCATCACCTTGCGCTGGTGCACGTCGTAGTGGTCGATGGCGCGCAGCACGGCCTTGCGCAGGGCGGGCGCCAGCGGCGTGCGCGACGCGGTGCCCACCTCGGCGCGCCACAGCAGCGCCTGCTTGGCGTCGCGCAGCGGGCGCAGCAGGTCCGAGCCCGGCAGCTCGGCCCGGTAGCCCGCGCCACCGCTGCCCAGCCAGCTCCGGTGCGCCTCCCGCAACTGCTCGGCCATCCACGCGGCCGCCCTGGCCACCGACCGGGTGCGCAGGATGTGCTCGCGGGCCGCGCGGCCGCGCCGGGCGGCCTCGGCCGGGTCGTCCGCGACCTCGCGCATGGCGCGGGCCGCGGCGTCCAGGTCGGGTTCGGCCCACACGGCGGTCGCCGGGTACGGGTGGTTGCCCGGTCCCACCGGCACCAGCCGGTGCGGCACCGGCCAGCCGGTCCTGGCGTCCAGGAACTCCGCGGTGCTGGAGTAGTCGGTGGAGATCACCGGCATGGCGCGTGCCATCGCCTCGGCCACGGTGAGGCCGAAGCCCTCGCTGCGGTGCAGCGACACGTACGCGCTGCTGGACGCGTACAGCTCGTCCAGCTCCTCCACGGACAGGTAGCGCTCGATCAGCTCGATCCGCGGGTCGTCCAGCACCTTGACCCGCAGCCGCTCGGCGGTGTGCGGGTTCTTGTCGCCGTTGATCGCCTTGAGCACCAGGCGCACGTCGTCGCGGCCCTCGAACGCCCGCTGGAACGCCTCGACCAGGCCCCACGGGTTCTTGCGCTGCCCGATGCTGAAGAAGTCGAACGCGAACAGGAACCGCACCGGGTCGCCGGGGCGGCGCTCCGGCCGGACCGGCGGGCCGGGGTCGCGCACCGGCACCGGGATCGCCTTGACCGGGATCGACGTGTGCCGGGCGATCGCGTCGCGGCAGAACTCGCTGACCGTCCACACCTCGTCGACCAGGTCGAACGCGTGGTGCATCTCGCCGGGGAACTCCTCCAGCTCCCACGCCCACAGGCCGATCCGGTAGCGGTGGTGGCCGACCTGCGGCTGGCGGTCGAGCACCGCGCGGGTCTGGTCCGCGTTCACGCACAGCAGGCTGACCGGGAACTTCGGGTCGCCGACGGTGCCCGGCTCGGCCAGGCCCGTGCGGTTGGACACCAGCCGGTCCTCGACCACCGACGCGACCGGCACCCCGGACTCGCGGATCGCGTCGTGCACCAGCCGGGCCATCTCGCCGACGCCCAGCTCGGCGGTCAGGTAGCCGACCACGTTGACGCCGAACTCGGCCGACGGCTCCGCGGGCTCCACCGGCTCGGCGGGCAGCGCCCACGCCGGCAGGGACGCCTCGGTCACCCCGGAACTCGCGCACCAGGAGCGGAACGGGGCGGCGTCGCGGCTGTGCGGCAACGGGAACGCGGTCTTCAGGTCGGGGCGCGAGTCCCACACCGCCTGCACCAGGCGGCTGAGCGCGGTGCCGATCGGCGCGTCGTCCGGCGGGGCGGCGAGCCACCGGCGCAACGCCTCGCCGCCGTCGTCGCCGAACGCGTGCGGCGGCACGGGCTTCTTCTTCCGCTCGGCCTTGACCCACGCGTCCCGGTACAGGGCGCGCATGGCCGGGCTGATCTTCGTGCCGTCGGCCATCTTCGCGAAGCCGTACGGGATCGACTCCAGCGTCTCGGCGTAACCGTTGCGCTGCAACGAGGAGCGGTAGCCGTCGCACAGCTCGCGGACGACCGGGTGCTCGGACAGCACCACGCGCGGCCGGCGCGGCGTGTGGCAGGACAGCAGCCACGGGTGCTCCGGCCGGTAACCGCTGTAGTGGAAGAACCGCAGCCGGTGACCGCCCGCGGTCAGCACGCCGTCCGCGTCGCGTTCGACCGGGCGCTCGTGGATGTTCCAGTACGCGACGTTGAACCCGGGGTCGCGCAGCACGGTGTGGTCGAACAGCGCGGGCACCTGGTCCACCCACCGCTGGTCGGTGAAGAGCTGCTTCTCCGGCGCGACGATCGCGTCGTGGCGCAGCCGCTCGGCCCAGAAGTCCAGGAACGGCTCGGAACCGGGACCGGTGGCCACGAAACCGAGGTTGAAGATGCCCGCGCCCATGATCGCGGCTTCGCTCGGGTCCTTGCCGTCGCGCGGCAACGGGTTGAGGAAGTGCGGCGTGAGCACGATCCCGTGCGCCAGCGCCAGTTCCGCCAACTCCGGCATCGGCGCGAACACCTGGATGTCCGGGTCCAGGTACATCACCACGTCGGCCGCCGCCCGCAGCTCGCGCAGCAGGTACGGCTTCACCGCCGTCGCCAGCTCGGTGACGTTGTAGGCGGTGGCCATCCGCAGGTAGTCCTCGGCGTCGATGCCGGTGGCCTCCGGACCGACCGTGCGCAGCCGGCCCTGCCGCTCACCCGACCCGCGCGGCGCGTCGATCACCGCGATCACGAACTCGTGGTCGGGGTGGTGCTCCAGGTAGGACGCGGCCAGGACGCGCGCGGCGGGCAGGTAGTTGCGGGCGACGACGGTGCACGCGGTCACCGCGCCGCCGTCGGGTCGCGGCTCAGCCATCGGCGGACAGCACCTCGAGCTCCGCGTCCAGCGCCTCGTCGAAGCCCTTGCGCGCGGCGGCGAGCGTCGGCGCGGCGACGTCGACCCGGACGATCAGGTCCTTGCTGGTGTAGTGGCCGCGGACGCGGGCGTTCTGCCCGTCCTTCGCGTCGACCTGGCCCGCCATCACGCCGGCGGGGGTGTCGGTCACCTGCACCATGCCGTTGTTGATCTGGGTGTTGTGCAGGCCGACCGTGCCGGCGGCGGCCGCCGCGGCGTCGGTGCACTGCACGATCAGGATGATGCCCTTGGAGCCGTCGTCCAGGGTGAACTGGGCCAGCTTGGTCTTGGACGCGCCCGCGGAGGTGTAGAGCGCGCTCTCGGAGTCGAGCAGGTACTTGAGGTTCGGGACCGCGGTGAAGTCGGTCACCGCCTTGTTCGTGCTCACCTTGCCGGGGACCTTGCCGACCGGCAGCGGGTCCGGCGGCGGTGGCGGCGTGGTGGTCGTGGTGGCGGTCGGCGTCTGGCTCGAGGACTCGGCGGCGGGCGTCGAGCCGCCGCGGCCCCAGATCCAGTAGGCGCCGAACGCGATGCCCGCGAGCAGCACGATCGCCACGACGATGCCGATGACCTTGCCCTTGCCGCCGCTGCCGCTGTCGTCGAAGACCTCGGGCCCCTGGGCGATCCAGCTCGGGTTGGCGTCGCCGACGGGGCTGTAGCTGTCGCCGCCCCACGGCGGGGTGCTCGACGGCGGGCCCGCCTGCCAGCCGCCCGGCGGCGGCGGGGGCATCTGGTTCGGCGGCGGCGCGATGGGCGCCACGTACTGGGTGCGGTCGGCGTCGGTCGGCCGCTGGCTCACGACCTGGGTCTTGTCCGCGTTGGCCTGCGGGCCGCCGGGCGTGACGATCTGGGTCGCGTCCGGGTTCGGCTGCTGCTGCTGGTGCTGCGGGGGCACCGCGTCCCACCGCACGGGCGGCGCGAACGGGCCGCTGTTGGTCTGCGCCGGTGCGGCCGGGCCGCCACCCGAGGCGGCGGCGAGGAGTTCATCCCGGCGACGGCGGTAGTCGTCGGCACTGATCCGACCCTCCGCCAACGTGCGGTCCAACTCTGCCAGGTCCTCTTGCCAGGACATTCCGCTCCTCCAGGGGTTGCCGCGCGAGCGCCATTGTTGCCTATGCGTTCCGGGGCGGTGCGGGCATACGGCACTTGTGATGCGGTCGTTGCCGGCCGCTGGTCCCTCCGGGTGGCCCACGCCACGCGACCGCCGCGGCCCGTGACGGGGTCCGTCGCCCTGACGTTCGGCGCCCGACCGCCCACGGTCCGCGACGCCGCGCGGGCGGGCCGGGCGCGCGCACCGGCCACCTACGATGTGAGAGCGCTCCCCACACGGCGCGGTGTGGGCGTCACACCACCCGCCGTCCGCAGGAGCAGCCCCATGCCCCACGGTCCGCTCGACCACCGCTACCGCGGCGAGCACCCGCTCCGCACCCTGCTCTACCTCTACCGGGAGGACCGCGGGAAGCTCGCCCTCGGCGCGGGCGCGTTCTTCGTCAAGCACAGCCCGACCTGGCTGACCCCGCTCATCACGGCCCACGTCATCGACGTCGTCGTGCAGCGCCGGCCGATCGTCGGCATGTGGCTCGGCGCGGGGCTGCTGCTGGTCATGCTCGTGCTCAACTACCCGTTCGCCATCCTCTACACGCGCTGGTGGTACGGCAGCGCGCGGCGGATGGGCATGCGGACGAGGTCCGCGCTGAGCCGCCGCATGCAGCAGCTCTCCATCGGCTACCACGCGCGGGTCAGCGCGGGCGTGCTGCAGACCAAGGTCATCCGGGACGTCGAGAGCATCGAGACCTCCACCCAGCAGATCGGCGACCAGGGGCTCGCCGCGCTGGCCACGCTGAGCGGCGCGCTGGCCGTGATCGCGGTGGGCGCGCCCGCGTTCCTGCCGGTGTTCCTGCTCGTCGTGCCCGCCGCGGCGGTGCTGGTGATGTGGCTGCGCGGCCGGCTGCGCGCGTACAACGAGTCGTTCCGCCAGGAGGTCGAGCAGCTGTCGTCGCGGGTCGGGGAGATGACCACGCTCATCCCCATCACCCGCGCGCACGGCCTGGAGCGCACCGCCCTCGACCGCATGGACGGCACGCTGCGCCAGGTCTTCGCGGCCGGCATGAAGCTCGACGGCCTCAACGTCCGGTTCGGCGCGCTGGCCTGGATCCTGCTCAACGCCCTGGGCGTCGGCTGCCTCGCGGGCTCGGCCCTGGCCGCCTACCACGGCCGGCTGTCCGTCACGCCCGGTGACGTGGTGATGCTCAGCGCCTACTTCGCCTCCCTCACCGGCGCGGTCACCACGTTGATGAGCCTGGCCCCGCTGATCGGCAAGGGCTTGGCGTCGGTGCGCTCGCTCGGCGAGGTGCTGGAAGCGCCCGACCTGGAGCACAACGCGGGCAAGGCGCGGGTGGACGTGGTGCGCGGCGGCGTGCGGTTCGAGGGCGTCGGGTTCTCCTACCCCGACGCCGACCGGCCCTCCGTGCGCGACTTCGACCTCGACGTGCGGCCGGGCGAGACGATCGCGCTGGTCGGCGCGTCCGGCGCGGGCAAGTCGACGGTGGTGAACCTCGTCATCGGGTTCCTGCGACCGACCGAGGGCCGCATCCTGCTCGACGGCGTGGACATGGAGACCCTCGACCTGCGCAGCTACCGGCGGTTCCTGTCGGTGGTGCCGCAGGAGTCGGTGCTGTTCGAGGGCACCATCCGGGAGAACGTCGGCTACGGCCTCGACGACGTGCCCGAGGACGTGGTGCGCCGCGCGCTGGCCGACGCCAACGCGCTGGAGTTCATCGACCGGCTGCCGTCCGGGCTGGACACCGTGGTCGGCGAGCGCGGCGCGCGGCTGTCCGGCGGGCAGAAGCAGCGGCTGGCGATCGCCAGGGCGCTGATCCGCGACCCGCGGGTGCTCGTGCTGGACGAGGCGACCTCCGCGCTGGACCACCGGTCCGAGGCGCTGGTGCAGCAGGCGCTGGCCCGCCTGGTGCGGGGGCGCACGGTGTTCGTGGTGGCGCACCGGCTGTCCACGATCCGCAACGCGGACCGGATCGTGGTGATGGACGACGGCCGGATCGCGGAGATCGGCTCGCACGACGAGTTGCTGCGGTCGGGGGGTCTGTACGCGCGGGCACAGAGCGCGTAGCCGGGCGCTCAGCCCTTCTTGGTGAGCAGCGTGGGGCCGACGATGCGCCGGGCGATCCGGCGGAACCGGCTGCGCGGCTTGGCGGGCGGCGGCGTCGGCTTGGCCGCCTCGGGCGCGGCCTGCGGCGCGGGGTCGGCGGTCGGCGCGGGGGCCGGCGCGGGTGCGCCGTTCACCGGCGGCGTCACCGGCTGGACCGGCGCGGGCTGGGCGGGCGCGGGCTGGGCGGGCGCGGTTTGGAGCGGTGCGGCCTGAAGTGGTGCGGCCTGAAGTGGTGCGGCCTGAACGGGAGCGGGTTGGGCGGGAGCAGCCTGGAGCGGCGCGGGCTGAAGGGGCGCGGGCTGAAGGGGCGCGGGTTGGGCGGGGGCGGCGGGAACGGGCGCGACCTGGAGCGGGGCGGCCTGGACGGCGGGCTGCGGCAGGGGGCCGGCGGGCACGTCGTGCGCGGGCACGGGCGGGAACTTCGTCGTGGCGACCGCGACGGGGGTCAGGTCGGTCGCCGTCACCGGTTCCGCGGTCGGCCAAGCGGGTTCCCGCGCGTCCGTGACGGGCTGGATGCGGATCGTGGGCGTGTCGTGGGTTCGCTGGGGCTGGGTGGGCACCTGGCTGGACGTCACTCCTCCGATCTTGCCAAAACACGTTCGGTGACCCGGGGGAGGGCGATCAGCAGAAGATGATCCCGCACGGTCTGCGGGTCGTCGTCGTGGTCGTGGTCGTCGTGGTGGTGGGCCGCCGCGTGGTGGTCGTGGTGGGCCGCGCCGTGGTGGTGGTCGTGGTGGTCGCCTCGGTCGTCGTGGTGACCTCGGTCGTCGTCGTGCTGGTGGTCGTCGCGGACGATGACGTCGTGGTCGTCGTCGTGCCGGACGGGCGTGAGCCGGTGGTCGTCGTGCCGGTCGCGGCCGCCGTGCGCGCGGGCTGCTCGCTGCGCTTGACGACGACGATCTCGCCGCCACCGCCGGTGGGCTCCAGGCTGCGGGGCGCTCTGCCCAGCCCGCCCTGGACCGCCAGGAGGGCGGCCACCGCCGCGCCGATCAGGGCGCCGAAGGCGAGCCGGCCGGGGGCACTCAACGCCGTGAGCATCCCCAACGACTACCGGCCTCACTCGTTAGGGTCAAATCCTTCGGGACATCTGGTACCGGCCCGACACTTCGGGTATCGGGCCGGTACCACCGTCACGCGATCACTGCTTGAGGTTCGCGGTCAGCGTGATCTCGGTGCCCGCCAGCGCCTTGCTGACCGGGCAGTTCTCCTTGGCGTTCTGGGCGGCGGCGGCGAAGCCCTCGGCGTCGAGGCCGGGCACGACCGCGGTGACGGTCAGGTGGATGCCGGTGATGCCGGTGCCCGGCTGGAACGTCACCTCGGCCGAGGTCTCGACCTCCTGCGGCGGGGTGCCCGCCTGCGCGAGGCCGTGCGACAGCGCCATCGAGTAGCAGGACGAGTGGGCGGCGGCGATCAGCTCCTCGGGGCTGGTCTTGCCGTTCGCCGCTTCGGCCCGGGACGGCCAGCTCACCTCGTACGTGCCGATGCCCGACGACTCCAGGGCGACGGTGCCCTTGCCCTCGAGCAGGTTGCCTTCCCAGTTGGTGGTCGCCTTGCGGGTGGTGGCCATGTGCGCAACTCCGTGTTCGACGTGGAGGACCTGTCGACGCCAAACCTAGTGGTGATCGTCCGCGCGCGCCGGAACCCGAAGGCCGGAATGCGGAAGACCCCCGGTGCGGACACGGGGGGTCTTCCCGAGAGCGGATGACGAGACTCGAACTCGCGACCCTCACCTTGGCAAGGTGATGCGCTACCAACTGCGCTACATCCGCCTGCTGGGGACAACTATAGCCCATGTTCCAAGGGGGTTTCGACGGGGGGTCCCGTTCGCGCCAACAAGCGGTCCACCTCGGTCAACCGCTCCTTCGGCCAGCGCCACTCCCAGAGCGGCCGGACGCGGTCCACCACCTCGGCGGGCAGCCACGGCGCCACCTCGTCGCGCAGCTCCCACTCGTCGAACACGTGCTCGTAGAAACTCACCACGGACGCGTCGGACAGGAACCGCTCCGGCTGCCGGAAGCACCAGTGCGCGAACCCGTAAACGCGGCCGAGCACCTCGCGGTCGCCGTCGCGGTGCGCCTCCAGCGCGAGTTGCCACAACTCGGCCAGGAAGACGTGGCAGGACCACGACTCGCGCTCGACGACGGCGCTCAGCTCGGGGAGGAGGGCGGAAGCCCTTGCGCGCCAGTCGACCACGCGGCAGGAGCGTACTCGTCGCGGCGGAACCCGCAGCGCCGTCGGCCACCACCTGACGCCCAGCCGTGACCGGTCCGTCACCGACCGCGAGCGTCTCGACGGCGGTGGACAGCCGCTCCGACTGGGCCGAACGGCCCACACCGACCGTCGGGTGTTCGGTATCGGCTCGCTATCGCTTCGGCCCGGGATCAGCCGTCTGTGGCATCTTGACCAGTGGACCACAGGCTTGGCGGGAGGTGCCGGGGCGGGATGGCCGGAGATGCCGATTTCGACCGGGAACTGCTCGCCAGGGTCAGGGCGGGTGACGACGGCGCGTTCGGCGAGCTGTTCACCCGGCACGCGGACGCCGTCCGCCGCTTCGCCCTCCGGCACGTGCGTGAACACGCCGAGGCCGACGACCTCACCGCGGAGGCGTTCTTCCGCGTGCTCCAGGCGATCCGCCGGGGCAACGGCCCGACCGACCACGTCCGGACCTACCTGCTGACCGTCGCGCGCCGGGTGGCGTGGGAGTGGAGCGGGCGGCGGCGGGACGTGCCGGTGGAGGACGAGGAGCTGAGCCGGCGGGTCGAGCCGTTCCCGGACGTCACC
This sequence comes from Actinosynnema sp. NPDC059335, assembly GCF_042752395.1. Taxonomy (NCBI): domain Bacteria; kingdom Bacillati; phylum Actinomycetota; class Actinomycetes; order Pseudonocardiales; family Pseudonocardiaceae; genus Actinosynnema; species Actinosynnema sp. NPDC059335. Next base: position 59,107 of record NZ_JBHYXZ010000024.1, read on the forward strand.
GCGAGCCGGCCGGAGCACGCGCTGATCTCCCGCGCGTTCACCAGCCTGCCCGAGCGGTGGCGCACGGTGCTGTGGCGGGTCGAGGTGGAGGGCGAGCGGCCGGCCGCGGTCGCGCCCGCCTACGGCCTGAGCCCGAACGCGATGGCGGCCCTGGCCCGCCGGGCCCGCGAGGGGCTGCGGGCGGCCTACCTCCAGGCGCACCTGGCCGCGGACGCCGGGCCGAGCGCGTGCGGCTCGGTGGTGGCCAAGCTCGGCACGTACACGGCGGGCGGCGCGCAGGGCGCCGAGCACAAGCGCATCCGCAAGCACCTCCGGACCTGCTCGTCCTGCAACGCGCTGCACGCCGAGCTGGTCGAGGTGTGCTCGACGCTGCGGGCGCACGCGGCGAGCATCGCCGTGCCGGTGGCCGCGACCGCGCTGCTCGCCCCGGCGGCGCTCGGTCCGGCCGCGCTCGCCCCGGCCGCGCTGGGCCCGGCGGTGGTCGGCAAGGCCGCGTGGCTGACCGGGCGGGTGAAGCTCGCGCTGGCGGCCACCGCCTCGGCCGCGGCCGTGGGGCTGTTCGGGGTGGTCGCCGGGACGGTCACCGGCGGGCCCGGACCGGCGCTGGTGCAGGCCGGCCCGAACGGCGCGCCCGACGAGCAGGTGCTGGCGCTGTGCTCGACCACCGCGACCACGACCGTGATCGGCACGCCGACCAGCGAGACGTCGCCGTCGGCCGGCGCCAGGCAGGTCGTCGCGCACGTCGGGACCCGGCCGGCCGACCGCTCCGCGGCGCCCGTCACGACCTCCGCGCCCCCGCCCGCGCCGCCCGCGGTGGAGCCGACCGGGAGCGCCCCGCCGGCCCGCGAACGCGCCCTGGAGACCGACACCGCGCCGGTCACGACCTCCGCGTCCGCGTCGGTGCTGGTGCTGACCACCACGACCGCCGTCACCACGACCGCCGTCACGACGACCACCGCCTCCCCGCCCAGGTCGGCGGGCACGTCGGTCGAGCCGCCGAAGCCCTCGGTGACGCCGACGACCGTCACCCTGCACCCGACGCCGATCCGGCTGGACCCCGCGTAGCCACCGGTTTCACCCGCGAGGTGCAAGACTCTCCCGGTAGCGTGGAGATCGCTTGAGTGATCGCTCGACGTCCCGAGGAGACGGTGATGACGCGGCTGGTGCGCGGTGCGGACGGCCGGATGTGGACGGTGCGCAGCCAGATCGAGTGGCGCAACCCGTCGGCCGACGCCGACTTCGAGCACGACGTGAGCGGCGGTCAGGGCCCGGGCGTGCTGATGCTCGCGATCGTCATCGCCATGGGCGTCATCCTGGTGGCGTGGACGCCGCCGGAGGTCGTCGTGCCCGGCTGGCTGCTGGTGGCGCTGGTCCTGGTGTTCCTCTTCTTCCCGGTCCGCTGGGCGGTGCGGCGGCCGTGGCGGATCACGGCGGACTCGAAGAAGACCGAGGAGCTGCCGCCGGAGCGGTGGGTCGGCTCGGTGCGCGGCTTCCTCACCGTGCGCAACGAGGTCGCCAACGTGGCCCGCAAGATCGAGATGTACTCGCTGCCCGACCTGGACGGCCCGCTGCAACCGGTCGACTGACGGCCCGGCGCGGGTGACACTGGTGCGGTGCCGGAACTGCCCGAGGTCGAGGCGCTCGCCCACCACCTGCGCGAGCACGCCGTTGGACGGCGCGTGCACCGGGTGGACGTGGCGTCGCTGCACGTGTTGAAGACGTTCACGCCGCCGTGGACCGAGCTGCAGGGGCGCGAGGTGACCGGCGCGGGCCGGTTCGGCAAGCACCTGGACCTCGACTGCGACGGCCTGCACCTGGTGGTGCACCTGGCGCGCGCCGGGTGGCTGCGCTGGTCGGAGCACCTGTCGGCGGGGCCGCCCAAGCCCGGTCGCGGGCCGCTGGCGCTGCGCGTGCACCTCGGCCCGCCGGGGGAGGGGCCGGGGTTCGACCTGACCGAGGCGGGCACCAAGAAGGGCCTGGCCGCGTGGGTCGTGACCGACCCGGCGGAGGTGCCGGGCATCGCGCGGCTGGGGCCGGACGCGCTGTCGGTGACGCGCACCCAGCTGGAGGACCTGTTCGCGGGCCGCACCGAGCGGCTGAAGACGGCGTTGACCGACCAGACCGTGCTCGCGGGCGTCGGCAACGCCTACTCCGACGAGATCATGCACACCGCCCGGCTGTCGCCCTACGCGACGGCGGGCAAGCTGGACGCGGAGGCGCTGGACCGGCTGCACGAGGCGTTGGTCGGCGTGCTGACCGACGCCGTGGCGCGTTCGGTCGGCCAGCACGCGGCGACCCTGAAGGGTGAGAAGCGGTCCGGCCTGCGGGTGCACGGGCGGACCGGTCTGCCGTGCCCGGTGTGCGGTGACGCGGTGCGCGAGGTCTCCTTCGCGGACAAGGCTTTCCAGTACTGCGCGACGTGCCAGACGGGCGGCAGGCCGCTGGCCGACCGCCGGATGTCGCGGCTGCTCAAGTAGCTCACTCGGACGAGTGGCTTGCTCCGTTCGTCGGCTGAACCGGGCTCGTCGGGGCACTCCTCCTGGTGTCCGAACCACACTTGGAGGAGCCATGAACCAGCGCATCGCCGCCGCGTTGATCGGCGCCACTATGGGACTGGCCACGTTCGCCGGTTCGACCATCGCCGTCTCGGCCGCCGCGCCCGAGGAGCAGAAACCCCAGCTCCAGCAGGACGAGGTCACGAAGGTGATCTGCCGCGTGCTGGAGGAGCTGGACCTGCTGGAGGAACCCGCCCTGGCCGACCTGGTCGAGAAGCTGGGCTGCAAGAAGCAGAGCCCGACCTCGACCACGACGGCGCCCAGCTCGACCTGACGGGACGGTCGGCGCTGACGCGGGGTGAGCGCCGTGCCCCGGGGTGCGGTCCGAGTGATCGGATCGCACCCACTCTCCGTGATCGCACCCCGTCTTGATCGCCCGATTGGGTAAGCAATCCGCCACGGTCGCCGCCAATTCATCGGATGTGCACGGCCGCACACCGCGAATCCCTTGCCACCGCCGCCCCCACGGCAGAGCATGGACGCCGTGCGTGACCTCCTGACCGAGCGTGCGGTGCTCGGCCTCATCGCGACCTTGGCCGTCCTGGGCCTGTTCGTGATGCTCTGCCGCGCCCGCCGGGTCAGCACGTCGGTCGAGGACGCGGTGATGGACATGCTGCACCGCATGTCGAAGGCGTCGGCCGACCTGCGCGAGGGGCTGACCGAGGACGCGGCCAACAAGGCGACGCCGCACCTGCGGGAGATGCTGCGGTGCGTCGCGGTCGGCATCACCGACCACGAGGACACGCTCCTGTCGTGGGACGGCGGCGCGAACGACCACTACGAGTTCCTGCGCCCCTACATCGAGCGCGCCATCGGCGAGGGCCACAAGGAGCACGTCGAGCACCGCAAGCTCGACTGCGAGCTGCCCGGCCCGTGCTCGCTGCACAGCGCCGTGATCGTGCCGCTGGTGGTGGAGGGCGACGTCGCCGGCACGCTGATCGTGGTCAGCGGGGTGGCGAACAAGCGGCAGATCCGGATGGCGGAGGAGACCGCGCGGTTCGTCTCCACCCAGCTCGAGCTGGAGGTGCTGCAGAAGTCCCGGCAGGCGCTGGCGCAGGCCGAGGTCCGGGCGCTGCGGGCGCAGATCTCGCCGCACTTCGTCTACAACGCGCTCAACACGATCTCGTCGCTGATCCGCACCGACCCCGCGCACGCGCGGGAGCTGCTGCAGGAGTTCGCCGAGTTCACCCGCTACTCGTTCCGCACCGACGGCTTCTTCACCACGCTGGCCGACGAGCTGACCAACATCCACCGCTACCTGACCATCGAGCAGGCGCGGTACGGGTCGAGGCTGAACGTGCGGCTGAAGATCGCGCCCGAGGTGCTCCAGGTCGTGCTGCCGTTCCTGGTGCTGCAACCGCTGGTGGAGAACGCGGTCCGGCACGGCCTGGCCAAGAAGCCCGGCGGCGGGCTGCTGACGATCATCGCCGAGGACAACGGCGCGGAAGCGCTGATCTCCGTCGAGGACGACGGCGTCGGCATGGACCCGGACCGCCTGTTCGAGGACCTGAAGGACGCCCACCAGACCGGCGCCCACGTGGGCCTGGGCAACATCAACCACCGGATGCGGGCGGTGTTCGGCGACGACTACGCGCTGGTCGTGGAGACCGCGCCGGACGCCGGCATGAAGATCATCCTCAAGATCCCGAAGTACAGCCGGGGCGTGCAGACCAACCTGCCCCTGGTGCCGCCGCGGCTGGAGGACACCACCGAGCAGCCCGCCGTGCGCGCGTGACGTCCCGCGCCGGGGGTCACGCGGCGGCGATCGCCAGGACCGTGACCACCATGACCGCGCACATGCCCCACGACATCCACATCCAGTAGACGTGCATCGCGGTCGGGCCGTCGGCGTTCTTGCGCCCGCGGTCGTCCCACCACTCGACGTAGCGTTCGAGCCACCGGAACGGGTTGAACGTCACCGCTCGATGGTAGCCGCGCGCGCCGCCGCTTCCCGGCCACACTCCCCGCCGGGCCCACGTAAGGTCGGGGCATGAGCGTGACGGACAAGATCGCGGCCCGGCTGCCGAAGATCGTCAGCGAGCGGACCGAGCGCGGCCCCGTGGTGGCCGCCGTCCGCCTGCACGGCGTCATCACCCCGACGCCCTCGCCGATGGCCCGCAACACCATCAACGTGCAGACCGTGGAGAGCGCGCTGACCCGCGCGTTCGACCACGACCGGCTGGTCGCGGTCGCCCTGCTGATCAACTCGCCCGGCGGCGCGCCCACCCAGTCGGCGCTGGTCGGCGAGCGCATCCGCGAGCTGGCCGCGAAGAAGAAGGTGCCGGTCCTGGCGTTCTGCGAGGACCTGGCGGCCTCCGGCGGCTACTGGCTGGCCTGCGCGGCCGACGAGATCTACGCCCACGGCACGTCCCTGGTGGGGTCGATCGGCGTGGTCAGCGCCGGGTTCGGGCTCAACGGCCTGATCGAGCGCTACGGCGTCGAGCGGCGCGTGCACACGGCCGGGGAGAACAAAGTCCGCCTCGACCCGTTCAGCCCGGAGAAGCCCGAGGACGTCGAGTGGCTCAAGGGCCTGCAGGCGCAGCTGCACGAGCAGTTCGCCGCCTGGGTCAGGCAGCGGCGCGGCGCGAAGCTGAAGGGCACCGACGACGAGCTGTTCAACGGCGAGGTGTGGACCGGCGCGAAGGCCGTCGAGCTGGGCCTGGTCGACGGGCTGGGCACGCTGCGCGGCGTCGTGGCGGAGCGCTACCCGGACGCCGACATCGCGGTCGCCGAGCCCCGCCGACCCCTCCTGGCCCGTCTCGGGCTCGCCGGCGCCACCACCCGATCGGGCGACTTCCTGCTGGACGGGTTGGCGGCGTTGGAGGAGCGGGCGCGCTGGTCGCGATTCGGCTTGTGAGGTCACGGCCGCGCGGCCGTCCGGCAACCGGCGTAGACAGCGACCCCGCCGGGTCGGCAAGATGCGCGGCACAGTGAGTACCCCAGTGAACAATCGCGCGGACCACTCGGGGCTCCTCGTCCTGGCGGTGGACGACGAGGCACCCGGTCTGAGCGAGATCAAGTACCTGCTCGAAAGCAGCCCGCACATCCGACGCGTGCTCACGGCCTTCGACGCGGCCGAGGCACTGCGCATCCTCCGGGGTGACTACGACGTCGAGGTGATGGACCGCACCCGGGCCGGGCTACCGCCGGTCGACGCCGTGTTCGCCGACATCAACATGCCGGGGTTGAGCGGCACGGACCTCGCGCGCGTGCTCGGCGCGTTCCGCGCGCCGCCGGCGTTGGTGTTCGTCACGGGGGTCGAGCACTCGGAGGCCGTGGTGGCCTTCGAGGTGGGCGCGCTGGACTTCGTCACCAAGCCGATCAACGCCGACCGGGTCAACAAGGCGATCTCGCGGGTCGTCGACCGGGTCGCCGCGACCCCGGCGGTGACCCCGGAGCCGGCCGCCGAGCCGCAGGACGACGAGGTGATCCCGGTCGAGCTGGGCGGCACGATCAAGCTCGTGCCGCGGGCCACCGTGCGCTACGTCGAGGCGCAGGGCGACTACGCTCGCCTGCACACCAACGACGGCGCCAGCCACCTGGTGCGCATCCCGCTGGCCCAGCTGGAGGAGCGCTGGGAGAACGCGGGCTTCGTGCGCATCCACCGCTCCTTCCTGGTGGCGCTGCCGCTGGTGACCGAGCTGCGGATGACGTCGAACGGGTACGCGGTGGTGATCGGGTCGGGCGAGGGGGCGAAGGAGCTGCCGGTGAGCCGGCGGCACACGCGTGAGCTGAAGGAGCGGATCGTGCGCCCCCCCAAGAGCAGTTGGGGATGACCAAGCACTCCGGCCCCCCCGGCCAACCGGACCAGCCGCAGCCGGCCGAACGCGACGCCTGGCTGTCGGTGTCGGCGCGCAAGAACCGCCGGCGGCGCGTGGTCCTGGCGGACCCGCGCGGGCGCGGGCGGGTGCTGCGCACGATCATCGAGCTGGAGGAGCAGACCAGCGTCGGCGAGAAGCTGATCCGCGACCTGATCAGGACCCAGCTGCGGACCGGCCTGGCGCTCGGCGGCGGCACGCTGGTGCTGCTCGCGTCGCTGCCGTTGCTGTTCTACCTCGTGCCGTCGTTGTCGGACGTGCAGTTCCTGGGCGTGCGGCTGCCGTGGCTGCTGCTGGCGCTGCTGCCGTTCCCGCTCCTGTACGGGGTGGGCTACGCGTACCGAAGACTGGCGGAGAGCCACGAGCAGGACTTCGTGAGTTCGGTGGACCGGTGATCGACAACCCGTGGAGCCTGGTGCTCGTCGGCGTGATGGCGCTGCTGACGTTCTCGTTGGGCTACGTGGGTTCCCGCCGCGCCAACACGACCCCCGACTTCCTGGTGGCCCGCCGCGCCGTGCCCGCCACCCGCAACGCCGCGGCGATCTCCGGCGAGTACCTGTCCGCCGCGTCGTTCCTCGGCGTGGCCGGGCTGGTGCTCAAGGACGGGATCGACGCGCTGTGGTACCCGATCGGCTTCACCGCCGGGTACCTGGCGATGATGCTGTTCGTGGCCGCGCCGCTGCGGCGGTCCGGCGCGTACACGCTGCCCGACTTCGCCGAGGCCCGGCTCGGCCCGTCCAACCTGCGGAAGTTCTGCACGTTCTTCGTGATCTGCATCGGCGTGCTGTACCTGGTGCCGCAGTTGCAGTCGGCCGGGCTGACGCTGAACACGATCACGGGCCTGCCCGCGTGGCTGGGCGGCGTGCTGGTGACCGCGATCGTGGTGGTGAACGTCCTCGGCGGCGGCATGCGCGCGATCACGCTGGTGCAGGCGTTCCAGTACTGGGGCAAGCTGTTCGCGATCGCCGCGCCGACGTTCGTGCTGTTCGCGTTGTTCCTGACCGGGCCGGACAACGGCGCGCAGCCGGTGGACGCCGCGGGCGTGCTGCGGTTCCCCGAGGACGTCGAGGTGACCACGGTCGACCCGGTCCGGGTGCGGGTGGACGTGCCGGTCGAGCTGTCCGCGACGGGCGTGGTGAACGGTTCGCCCGCGGACGGGCCGGTGTACTGGACGACCGGCCTGCACGAGGTGGGCGCGGACACCGAGCTGCGGTTCGCCGCCGGGTCGCCGGTGCCCGTGGTGGAGGGGTCGCCGACGTCCAACGAGGACTGGCTGCGGCCGCAGACCGACGGCCTGTCGGGGCTGTTCGAGACGTACTCGCTGATCTTCGCGACGTTCCTGGGCACGATGGGCCTGCCGCACGTGCTGGTGCGGTTCTACACCAACCCGGACGGGCGGGCGGCCCGGCGCACGGCGTTGCACGTGCTGTACCTGCTGGGGTTGTTCTACCTGTTCCCGACCGTGCTGGGCGTGATCTCGCGGCAGTACCTGCCGCAGTTGCTGGTGACGGGCAAGACCGACGCGGCGGTGCTGCTGCTGCCGACCACGATGCAGCCGAACCCGTTGGGGCAGGTGCTGGGCGCGGTGGTGGCGGCGGGCGCGTTCGCGGCGTTCCTGTCCACGTCGTCCGGGCTGCTCGTGTCGGTGGCCGGGGTGGTGTCGACGGACATCCTGCCGGGCAAGGTGCGCGACTTCCGGTGGGCCACGGTGCTGACGGGCGCGGTGGCGATCGGGTTGGCGCTGCTGCTGCCGCGCGCGGACGCGTCGTTGACGGTGGCGATGTCGTTCGCGCTGGCGGCGTCCACGTTCTGCCCGTTGCTGCTGCTGGGGATCTGGTGGCGCGGGTTGACCTGGGTCGGCGCGGTGGCCGGGCTGGTCGTCGGCGGCGGGCTGGTGATCGGCTCGCAGGTGGTGACCGTGGTCAGCTCCTACACCGGCGGCTGGGCGCCGACTGTGTTCTCGCAGCCGGCGCTGGTGACGGTGCCGGCGGCGTTCCTGACCATGGTGATGATCAGCAAGCTGACCGCGCGCCGCAAACCCGACGACGTGAACCAGATCCTGCTGCGGCTGCACGCCCCGGACCCGCTGGGGTTCATGCGCGACCGGGACGTGCAGCGGTTCGGCACGGCGGAGGAGAAGGCCCGCGTCACGGAGCGGAGCCGCGGCGGCGACACCCCGCCGTCGCCCTGAGACACCAGCCCGACGGCACCACTTCGTGATATCGCTCACACGCGCTCGGCGCGGTCCCGGGCCCGGTTCGCGGCCTCCGGGAGCGCTCCCCGCGACGGGTAACCCGGTCATGACCTGCGCGGTACCCGTTCGGCCCTGAGGCGTGATCGCTGAGAGTGGACCTAGGTCTCGATCGGGTGAAGATAACCACACCGATCCGGTTACCGGTGATTTCGATCACCCGAGTGGCACTTCGTCTCAGCATTACTACCGCTCATCGCATCACTCGACAGTTGAGCGCAACGCCACACGAAAGGTCTTTCAGGCGTGACCCAGGTCTCCCTACGGTGCACGGCGTATCAGGAACGCACCAGGAGGACTTACGTGCCGTTCACACCGTCGTCAAGTACGCGAGGAGGGGACCGTGAGCACCTCTGAGCAGCACACCCCAGCCGACGCCCAGGGCAACCACAACTGGGTCGAAGTGCAGAACAGCCCCGACTTCCGGCAGCTCCGGCGGCGGCTGCGCAGCTTCGTCTTCCCCATGGCCGGACTCTTCCTGGCCTGGTACCTGCTGTACGTCCTGCTGGCCGACTACGCGCACGACTTCATGTCGACCAAGCTCTTCGGCAGCAACATCAACGTGGGCCTGATCCTCGGCCTGCTGCAGTTCGTGTCCACGTTCCTCATCACCACGCTGTACGTGCGGCACGCGAACAAGAACCTCGACCCCACCGCGGAGAAGATCCGCAACGAGCTCGAAGGGGGTCAAGCGTGAACGGCAACGCCCTGCTGAACATCGGCATCTTCGGCATCTTCGTCGCGGCAACCCTGGTCGTCGTCGTCCGGGCCAGCCGCAACACGAAGACCGCGGCCGACTACCTCGCCGCCGGCCGCGCGTTCACCGGCCCGCAGAACGGTGTCGCCATCGCGGGCGACTACCTGTCCGCCGCGTCGTTCCTCGGCATCGCGGGCGCGATCGCGCTCAACGGCTACGACGGCTTCCTGTACTCCATCGGCTTCCTGGTGGCGTGGCTGGTCGCGCTGCTGCTGGTCGCGGAGCTGCTGCGCAACACCGGCAAGTACACGATGGGCGACGTGCTGAGCTTCCGCATGCAGCAGCGCCCGGTGCGCGCCGCGGCGGCGACGTCGACCATGGCCGTGTCGTTCTTCTACCTGCTGGCGCAGATGGCGGGCGCGGGCGGCCTGGTCGCGCTGCTGCTCAACATCACCGGCAAGGTCGGCCAGGCGATCGTGATCGCGGTCGTCGGCGCGCTGATGATCGCCTACGTGCTCATCGGCGGCATGAAGGGCACCACCTGGGTGCAGATCATCAAGGCGGTGCTGCTGATCGTCGGCGCCGGCGTGATGACGCTGTGGGTGCTCGCCAAGTTCGGCCTGAACCTGTCGGGCCTGCTCGGCTCGGCTGTGGAGAACGCGCCGAAGGCGGGCGAGAAGCTGCTCGGCCCCGGCCTGCAGTACGGCGCGACCGGCACGTCGAAGCTCGACTTCCTGTCGCTGGCGCTCGCGCTGGTGCTGGGCACGGCCGGCCTGCCGCACATCCTGATGCGCTTCTACACGGTGCCGACCGCGAAGGAAGCGCGCCGCTCGGTGGTGTGGGCGATCTGGCTGATCGGCCTGTTCTACCTGTTCACCCTCGTCCTGGGCTACGGCGCCGCGGCGCTGGTGGGCCCGGACAAGATCCGGTCGGCGCCGGGCGGGGCGAACTCCGCCGCGCCGCTGCTCGCCGAGGCGCTGGGCGGCCCGCTGCTGCTGGGCCTGATCGCGGCGGTCGCGTTCGCCACGATCCTCGCCGTGGTGGCCGGCCTGACGATCACCGCGTCGGCGTCGTTCGCGCACGACATCTACGCGAACATCATCAAGAAGGGCGCGGTCGAGGACAAGGACGCCGAGGTCAAGGTGGCGCGCAGGACCGCCATCGTGATCGGCATCGTGTCGATCGTCGGCGGCATCGCGGCCAACGGCCAGAACATCGCGTTCCTGGTGGCGCTGGCGTTCGCGGTGGCGGCGTCGGCGAACCTGCCGACCATCCTGTACTCGCTGTTCTGGAAGCGGTTCAACACCTCGGGCGCGCTGTGGAGCATCTACGGCGGCCTCGCCGTGACGATCACGCTGATCGTGCTGTCGCCCGCGGTGTCCGGCAAGCCGACCTCGATGTTCAAGGACCTCGACTTCGCCCTGTTCCCGCTGTCCAACCCGGGCATCGTGTCGATCCCGGTGGCGTTCCTGCTCGGCTACCTCGGCACGATCCTGTCGAAGGAGCACGACAAGGAGAAGTACGCGGAGATGGAGGTGCGCGCCCTCACCGGCGTCGGCGCCGAGAAGGCGGTCGCGCACTAGCCGCCGTCCGCCCGCCGCGATCCGCACGCCGGTCGTCGTCCTCCCGGGGACGGCGGCCGGCGTGCTCCTTATCCCCCGCTTATGACCACCGTGGCAGCATGGAGCCGTGACCGTTCCCAGCGTTGAAGTGTCCGGGGTGCCGGCGGAACTGCCGGCGGGCAAGGTGCTGCTCGACGTCCGCGAGGCGGACGAGTGGGCGGCCGGCCACGCGCCCGGCGCCCTGCACATCCCGATGAGCGAGTTGGCGGGCCGGCTCGGCGAACTGCCCGACGACACCGAGTTCTACGTCGTGTGCCGCGCGGGCGGCCGTTCCGCGCGGGTCACGCAGTACCTGAACGCCAACGGGTGGGACGCCACCAACGTCGACGGCGGGATGCAGGTGTGGGCCGCCCAGGGTCGGCCGCTGGTCGCCGAGGTCGACGGCGCGGAGCCCGAGGTCATCTGACATGGCGCTGCGGCCGTTGCGGGTGGACTGGGTGGCGAGCCCGCCGCCCGGCGCCTACCCGCACCGTCGCCCCGGCGCGCCGCGCCGGGGCTACACCGGCCCGCCGTCGTACCCGGTGCCGCCGCGCTGGGGCTTCCCGCTGCTGGCGTGGCGCTGGCCCACGTCCGTGGCCACGGACGACCGCCCCGCCGACACCGTCGACCAGGTGCAGCGGGTGGCGCGGACCGCGTCGCACGCGCTGGGCCTGGCCGCGCTGACCGCCCTGTGGGCGGCGGGCAGCGAGATCTGGCGTTACGTGTTGCTGCTGCTCAGCCGCTACGGCGCGTTGTCCGCGACCACGGTCGGCGTGTCGGACGCGATGGTCGTGGCGTCGTCGGTGGTGATGGTCGTCGCGTCCGCGACGGCCCTCGTCTTCACCCTCCTGTGGCTGCGCCGGGCCCGCAACGCCGCCGCCGCGGAGGCGGGCTACGGCCCGTCGAGGTCGGACCACGAGGTGTTGCTCGGCCTCGTCGTGCCCGGCGTCAACCTCGTCGTGCCCGGCTCGGTCCTGGCCGAGCTGGAGCACGCCGCGTGCCGCGCGCCCGCCACCACCCGCCCCGCCCCGTCGAAGCTGCTGCGCTGGTGGTGGGGGTTGTGGGCGGCCGCCGGCCTGTTCGCCGCGTTCACCCTCGCCTGGGGGTTCCGCGACGGGGTGCAGGCCCTGGCCGACGGCGTGCTCTTCCACGCCGTGGCCGACCTGCTGGCCGCCGCGGTGGCGATCGTGACGGCGGTGGTGGTCCGCCGCATCACCACGCTGCTGCTGCCGGTGGAGGCGGGCGCGATCCGCCGCATGCGGGTGGTGGACGTCAAGGACGCCCCGGCGCCCGCCCTGCGCCCGGTCCGCCCGTCGGGTTCGCCGCGCTGACCCGTTCGGCCGGGAAGTCCGCCCGGGTCCGCGTGCCGACCGCCTCCGCCGCCTGGTGCCGGCCCGAGCCGGTCGCGGGCTGACCGGCGGCCCCGGTTGTTCAGCGGTCGTTCCCCCGGCGGTCGTTGGGCGCCCGGCCGACCCCGTGCCACGGTGGCCCCATGCGGGCACTCGTGGCAGCTCTGGTCCTCTCCGTCCTGGTCCCCGGCGTGGCGGCGGCGCACGGCGGCAAGCGGCAGTTCGACCTGCAGGCGCACCGGGGAGGGATCGGGCTGACGGTCGAGAGCACCCTGGCGGCGTTCGGCAAGGCGCTCGAACTGGGCGTGACGACCCTCGAACTGGACGTCCAGATCACCAAGGACGGCCGCGAGGTCGTGACGCACGACCGCCGGACCAACCCGGCGAAGTGCCTGGACACCGCGCCCGCGTTCCCCGGCGACCCGGCGTTCCCCTACGCCGGCCGGTACGTGAAGGACCTGACGTTCGCACAGGTCCGCACGCTGGACTGCGGGTCGACCCGCTGGTCGCAGTACCCGGAGCAGGAGCTGTCGCCGGGCGCGCGGATGCCGACCCTGGCCGAGGTGTTCGACCTGGCCCGCCGCCACCGCGCGTTCGACGTGAAGTTCAACATCGAGACCAAGGTCGAGGCCGCCGCGCCGCACGAGACCGCGCCGCGCGAGCAGTTCGTGGCGGTCACCGCCCGCGAGATCCGCGCGTCCGGCTTCCTCCGCAACGTCACCGTCCAGTCGTTCGACTGGGGCACGCTCATGCTGTGGCGCGAGGTCGAGCCGCGCGTGCCGCTGGTCGCGCTGACCCAGCCCGAGTTCCTGCGCCCCGGCTCGCCGTGGACCGGCGGGCTCGACCTGGCCGACTTCGGCGGCAGCGTGGTCGAGGCGGTCAAGAGCTTCGGCGCGTCCGCGCTGTCCCCGGTCCACGGCAACCCGCAGAACGGGGAGGTCGGCGACCCGGACTACGTGCCGTTCACCACCAAGGCCCTGGTGGACGAGGCGCACGCGCACGGCCTGAAGGTCGTCCCGTGGACCGTCAACGACCCGGCCACCATGCACAAGCTCATCGACGACGGCGTGGACGGCATCATCACCGACTACCCGGACCGGCTGCGCACCGTGATGGCCGACCGCGGCCTCAAGCTGCCGAAGCGGCACCCGCTCAAGCGGTAGGCCCCGCTGCGGCTACCGGCGGGGAGCCGTGAGCGGCAGGTCGTGCAAGCCCCGGATGACGAACTCGGCCCGCCGGCGCGGTTCCGCGGCCCGTTCCGCGCCCGGCAGCTTGCGGACCAGCGCGGACAGCGCGGCCCGCACCTCGATCCGGGCCAGCGGCGCGCCCAGGCAGTAGTGGATGCCCATGCCGAACCCCAGGTGCGGGTTCGGGTCGCGGGACAGGTCGAAGGTGTCCGGGTCGCGGAACACCAGCGGGTCGCGGGCCGCCGCGCCCAGCAGCGCGGCGATCTTCTCGCCCGGCTCGACCCGGTACCCGGCGATGGTGACCGGCTCGGTCGCGGTGCGCTCGAACAGCTGCAGCGGCGAGTCGTAGCGGATCAGCTCCTCCACCGCCGTGGGCAGCAGCCCCGGGTCGGCCACCAGGCGACGCCACTCGTCCGGGTGCCCCATCAACGCGTGCACGCCGTTGCCGATGACGTTCACCGTGGCCTCGTGGCCCGCCATGAGCAGCAGCACGGCGGTCGACACCAGCTCGTCCTCGGTCAGCTTCGCGCCGTCCGAGTCGGTGACCGCCACCAGGTCGGACACCAGGTCGTCGCCGGGCGAGGCGCGCCGCAGCGCGACCAGCCCGCGCAGGTAGGCGACGAACTCGGTGGCCGCGCGCTCGGCCGCGGCCCGCTTGTCCTCGGCCAGGTCGTACTCGTACATCTTCACGATCGCGTTCGACCACGGCTGCAGCAGCGGCCGGTCCCCGGCGGGCACGCCGAGCAGCTCCGCGATCACCTCGACCGGCAGCGGCGCGGCCACGCGGGCCAGCAGGTCGGCCTGGCCGTCGTCGCGGATCGCGGCCGCCAGGTCGTCCACCAGCCGGTCGGCCAGGTCGGTGATCCACGGCCGCAGCCGCTCCACGTGGCCGCGGCCGAACGCGGCGGCCACCAGCCGGCGCAGCCGGGTGTGCGTGGGCGGCTCGTTCTCCAGCATCGAGTTGCGGTGCAGCAGGTTGAACGACCCGAACAGGTCCAGCGGCTCCGCGTCGCTCCAGATCCGGCCGAGCGACCGGTGCCGCAGCACCGCCGACGCCGCCGCGTGCGACACCGCCACCGCGACGCCCATCCCCTCGTGCCAGTGGACCTCGCCCTCCGCGCGCAGGGCGGCGAACGCGGGGTAGGGGTTCGCGATGAACGCGGGGTCGTGCTGGTCGAAGGACGCCACGGTGACGGACGGTAGGTCTAGAGCGAGGCTCGCGTCCATCCGAGTGTGGTTGTTCTTTCAAATATTCAGCGAGCTGTGACATCGCGTAGTCGGGTTGACCGCCCGCGTGCCTCACCAGGACCATTGCCCAGCGTGTCGCCCGAAGTCATCGCCCACCGCGGCGCGTCCACCCGACGGCCGGAGCACACCCTCGCCGCGTACGAGCTGGCCCTGCGCCAGGGCGCGGACGGGCTGGAGTGCGACGTGCGGCTGACCAGGGACGGGCACCTGGTCTGCGTGCACGACCGCACGATCGACCGCACCAGCGGCGGCTCCGGGGCGGTCGGCGCGATGACCCTGGCCGAGCTGCGCCGGCACGACTTCGGCAGCTGGCACGGCGGCGAGCCGGCCGAGGTGCTCACGCTGGCCGCGCTGCTGGCGTTCGCGGCCGACCACGGCACGCGGCTGTTCGTCGAGACCAAGCACCCCGTCCGGCGCCGGGGCGCGGTGGAGCGGCGGCTCGCCGAGGAGCTGGGCCGGCACCGGGTCGACGTGGTCATGATGTCGTTCTCCGTCTTCGCCGTGCACCGGTTCAAGCAGCTGCGGCCGGAGGTGCCGACGGTCCTGCTCTACGACCGGCTGTGGCCCCGCACCCGGCCCCGCTTCGCCGACTTCGCCGGACCCGGCGTTCACCTGCTCAAGCGTCACCCGGACCGGGGAGAGGGCGTCTACGCGTGGACGGTGGACGACCCGGCCGACATCGCGCTGTGCCGGGAGCGGGGCGTGCGGTTCCTCGCGACCAACAACCCGGAGGAGACCCGCCGGCACCTTGCGGATAACTTGACGCCCGACCAGCCCTGAGACCGAGGAGGCGCGGTGGCGAAGCGGACAGCCGTGAAGACCAAGCCGGCGGACGGCGTGAACCCGCGGCAGCCGTGCCCGTGCGGCTCCGGCAAGCGCTACAAGGCGTGCCACGGTTCGGCGGGCGGCGCGGCGGACGTCATCGTGTCGCGCCCGTTCCAGGGCCTGGCCGCCGAGGCCGAGCTGATCGCGCTGCGCGAGTTCGTGCCCTCGGCGACGGTGAAGCTGCCGCTCAAGGACGACTCCGGCCGGGACATCGTGCTGGCCACCGTGCTGCCGATGGCGGCGGCGGGCCTGGTCCGGGCGGACGGCACCGCGTTCGTGGGCCTCCAGGTGCAGACCCGTTCCGGCGACCTGAGCCGCGACCTGGCCCGTGCCGTGCAGTGGGCGCTGCGGGCGAAGACCGGTGACGCGCTCGCCGTCGTCGGCCCGGACGACGGCTCGAACCCCGGCCGGTTGCAGGACCTGCTCGACGTCGAGGCGACGTTGAGCCCCGAGCTGCACCCCGACTTCGCGTGGTGGCTGCCGCCGGACAACGAGCCGGCGGGCGAGGTCGCGCTGTCCCTGGAACGCGCGAACGCCGCGATCCTGCCCACCGAGCGCCTCACCGCCCCCGGCGTGGACGCCGCGTACTGGGTGGACGCGGGCGACAAGGCGCACCTGCGCTGGGTGCGGCCGGAGCCCGAGGAGGCGCTGCTGGCGGCGCTGGCCCGGCTGTCCGTGCGGGGCGAGCTGGACCTGGGCGAGGGGTCGCGGTACGCGGGCTCGTTCCGGGCGCACGGCCTGCTCGTGCCCGTGTGGGACCTGGACCGCGAGCTGCACTCCAGCGAGTGGGCGCCCGGCGCGGAGGCGTTGGGCAAGCGTTTGCGGGACGCTCTGACCAGCCTGGACGACGAGCCGCTCACCGAGGCGGAGCGGCGGGCGCGGGACGGTCTGCGCGGCCGGCAGATCACCCTCCGCTAGCGGCTGTCCACAGCTATCCCCAGCTTTGTCCACAGGACCTGTGGACAACCCAGGAGGCGGCGTGATCCTGCGGATCAGTGCGAAGGCGGACTGGCGGAGGGCGCGCGAGGACGGCGCGATCCCGCTCGACCCGGACGGGTTCGTGCACTGCTCCGACCCGGGCACCGTGCACCTGCCCGCCAACCGCCTGTACCGCGACCGGCACGACCTCGTGCTGCTCGTGATCGACCCGGAGGGCCTGCCCGTGCTGTGGGAGCCGGGCGAGACCGAGGACGGTCCGTGGTTCCCGCACGTCTACGGGCCGATCCCGGCCGACGCGGTGGTCGCCGTGCACGAGCTGTCTCTTATACACAACTCCCAGCCCACGATACACAGCC
>NZ_JBHYXZ010000025.1:0-43999 GCF_042752395.1 Actinosynnema sp. NPDC059335
GCGCGCCCCGGGGGGGCCGGGGGCCCCGGGCCGCCCCCCGCCGGGCCCGGGGCCGGCGACCCCGGACCCGGGCCCGCGCGGGCTCAGTCGCCCAGCGGGTTGAGCAGGTCGGCCTTGCCCTCGAACGCGAACAGCAGCAGGTCCGTCATCCGGAACGTCCGCGCGTCCGGCCCGAACCGCGGCCGCCACGACGGCTCCCGCACGATCGACGTGCGGCTGCCCTCCATGGCGCGGTGGAACACCTCCGCCACGATCCGGCCGCCCACCGGCCCCAGCCGGCCGCCGGCGAACTCCGCCTCCCGCAGCACGTACAGCCACAGCGGCGTCGCGGCGGTCACCGCGGCCTTCTGCGCGTCGGTCAACGAGTCCAGCACCGCCCCGCCGTTGCCGACCAGGACCTGCTCGTCCGTCAACGGCGGCACGCCCAGGAACTCCGCCATCTGCTGACCACTGGCCAACCGCACCATGTCCGCCCGGGTCAGGTTGCGGAACGCCAGGTTGCGCTGGATCTCCGGCACCGTGCCGCCGCGCCCGCCGAACGACCCCGCCGGGAGCTGCGTCAACGGGTTCACCAGCAGGCTGTCCACCCGCTTGGCCACGTTGCCGCCGTCCGCGGCCGGCGGCACCAGGTCGGGCCGGTCGGCCTCGGTGAAGTCGTACAGCCGGCGGAAGTCCGCGATCCAGTTCGTCGGCAGCGCGTCCACCGTGCCCGAGTTCGGATTGTCCAGGTCCGGCAGCGCCGAGCCCGGGTCGAAGTTGCCGGACGTGCCGGTGAACACGAACAGCAGGAACAGCGTGGCGACCCCGCCCGGACCGGCCGAGTTGAACACCCGGTTCCACTGGTACGCGCCCCGGATCATGCTGTGCCCCAACCGGTACGCCGCGACCGAGAACTCCAGCGGCATCGTCGGGTGCAGCCCGTGCGGCGCCGTGCCGCGACCCGGCGCCTCGAAGAACCGCCGGCCGTTGGCGAACACGTCGTCCACGACGGCCGGGTCCACGATCCGCGGTAGGAAATCGGTGCGCAGCACCCACTGGTAGTGGCGCACCACCTCCTCCCGCGCCGCGGTGAACAACCGCCGCCCGGTCAACCCGCGCAACGCCAACTCGTCCACGACCCGGTTGTGGAACCGGATGAACCCCAGGTGGTGCTGCGCGACGATCAGGTTCTCGTCGTTGCGCGCGTCTGGGATCAACGGCCGACGCCGGTCCGCCCCCGTCGTGCCCGCCGCGCCGAACCGCGGCAGGTCGAACCCCTCCAACGCGACGTTCACCCGCTCGTCCGGGAACGGCGTCGGCGACGTCGTGCCGACCTTCAGCTTCACCCCGTCCGCGGCGTAGAAGATCCGGTCGTTGCGGTCGCCCGGACCGCGCCCGTAGACCGAGTCGAGGTCCAGCGCCGGCGACCGGCCCTGCAGCAGGTCGTCGAGGTTGACCTCCTCGCCGAGCTGCGCCTCGGTGCGGTCCATGGTCAGGTCGTGGTCCACGAACTGGCCGAGGTAGGTGAACCCCGCCGGCACCGGCGGCGCGGCGGAGTCCTGCTGCGGGACGTCCGCGGTCATGGCGGTGGCCAGCGCGATCCTGGTCTCCTCGTCCAACCGCGGACCCTCCGGGCCGAGCCGGGAGAACCGGAACCGGCGTAACTCCTCCACGGTGAGCGGTTGGCGGGCCGTCGCCACGCCGTCGCGGTCGAACTCCAACACCCCCTCGCCGACGACGAAGAAGCTGTTCGTGCCGTGCTGCTTCATTGACCCCCCCAGGTCATGTGGTTGCCCGGATCGACCGGGCGGGACGAACGCACCCCCTGTGGCCGCCCCAACTACACATGTACCAGGCGATGTCCATCAGATACCCGGACCATTCCGCTGAGCCGATCGCGCCAGTCCACGCGGGCCGGCAAGTCGCTGGTCGGGAGCTTCCTGAGAGACCCTGTGAATTTCCTTGCCCGTCAGCCGTTGTCGGCCGCGTTCAGGCGCGCCCGGCGGCACCCGGCATCCTCTCTTGGCGGCCGTCCGGCGTTCTCGGCCGCGTTCAGGCGCGTGCAGTCGTTCAGGCGTTCTCGGTGGCGTTCGGGCGCGTGCAGTCGTTCAGGCGTTCTCGGTGGCGTTGCAAATCCCCCTCCGGTCGCACGTCCTCGGCGGCGTTGACCGTGCCCTTGGGGCAGGGCGTAGACAGGTCGGCACACACGCCGAGGGGGATTCACGGATGATCGATTACGCGACGCACAGCCGGTTCACCGATCCGGGTCCACTGACCGGGTGGTTGAACGGCATCGAGCCGGACCTGAGTGAGCTGCACCGCACCGCGTCCACGCTGGTGTTCCACTTCTGGGGCAACGGCGACGTCACCGACCACGGCTTCCCCCCGGCGCGGCGGGCCGAGGTGGACCTGCGCTACACGGCCGACATGCTCGCGCGCCTGCACGAGCTGAATCCCGCGCCGTTGGGCGCGGAACGGGCGACGACGGAGCGGATCCTGGGCTGCTGCCGGGACTTCACGCTGCTGTTCGTGTCGATGGCGCGGCAGTGCGGGATCCCGGCACGGTCGCGGGTCGGGTTCGCCGCGTACCTCGTGCCGGGCCGGCACGTCGACCACGTCGTGGCCGAGGTGTGGGACGGCGACCGGTGGCGGCTGGTCGACCCCCAGTTCGCCGCCCCCGACTCCGAGCTCGGCGGGGTGGATCCGACCGACCTGCCGCGAGACCGTTTCCTGGTGGGCGCGGACGCGTGGCGGGCGTGCCGGTCGGGTGCGCTCGACCCCGACCGCTTCATGATCTCCCCGGACCGGACCGACCCGCGCCTGCGCGGCCTGCCACAGATCCGGCACAACCTCGTGCAGGACCTCGCGGCGCTGAACAAGCACGAGATGATCCTCTGGGACCTGTGGGGCTGCCTGACCGACGACCCGGCGGTGTCCGACCCGGCAGTGTCCGAACAGGACGCCGCAGCCGCCGACGAGCTGGCCGCGCTGCTCCAAGACCCCGACAGCGCCGACGTGAGCGCGATCTTCGCCACCGACCCCTACCGCGTGCCACCGGTGATCACGTCCATCGACCAGACCACCCTGGCGCCGGTGGAGGTCACACTGCGCTGAGCCATCTCTGTCCACGACGGACAGTCCCCGGTGGACGCTCCTGCATGCCCGGCTCGCCGGCCGCCACCGTGACCCCGCCGCCCGCGAGCGCCCGATCCGCGACGGGCCGGCCGCCACCGGGGGGCGAGCCGGCACGGGTTGATCCTCGACCGCCGACCCGGCGCATCCCCGACTCCCGACGCCGGCCGCGCACAGGCCGCAGGCGCTGGACCGCCCGGCGGTCGACGCGACGCTACGGGCCGCGGACGCTCGATGCGAGCGGGTCGGTGCCGCACGTTTCCGCGGCCACTGCCTCGCGTCTCCCCGGTCACCGCCTCGCGTCTACGTGGCGGTGCGCGTCTACGTGGCGGTGGGCGTCGAGGGGGCGAGGTGCGGCGGGGGTGGGTGGGGAGGCGGGTGGTTGGGCAGGCCGGTGGTTGAGCGGGGCCTCATTTCTTCAACCGACGTTTGACGGTGAAGATAACGGTGTTTTGGTGAGTCGGGCAAGACAGGTTCACTCGATCGGGTTCGGGGTGTCGGGCGAAACCGCAGGTCGGAGGGGGTGGGGCGATCGTCGGCCCGTCCACCACACTGAACGTCATGACCTCTCCCGAGCACCTCGACGTCGTGATCGTGGGCGCCGGGCTCTCCGGTGTCGGCGCGGCCTACCGCCTCCGCACCGAGTGCCCCGGCAAGTCCGTCGCGATCCTCGAAGCCCGCGACACCCTGGGCGGCACGTGGGAGGTGTTCCGGTACCCCGGCGTCCGGTCCGACTCCGACATGTTCACCCTCGGCTACCCGTTCCGCCCCTGGCGCGAGGCGGCGGCGATCGCGGACGGGCCGTCGATCCTCCGGTACATCCGGTCCACGGCCGCCGAGTTCGGCATCGACCGGCTCGTGCGCTACCGCACCAAGGTCGTCGCGGCCGACTTCGACACCGGGACGGCCCGCTGGACGCTCACCGTCGCCACCGACGGCACGACGAGAACGATCACCTGCGACTTCCTCTACACCTGCGCCGGCTACTACGACTACGACCACCCGCACGACCCGGCCCTCCCGAACCTCGACGCGTTCCGCGGCGTCGTCGTCCGACCCCAGTTCTGGCCCGACGACCTCGACTACGCCGGCAAACGGGTCCTCGTCATCGGCAGCGGCGCGACGGCGGTCACGCTCGTGCCCGCCATGGCGCGCACCGCGGCCCACGTCACGATGCTCCAGCGCTCGCCCACGTGGATCGGCGTGGTCCCCGGGCGCGACCGCCTCGCCGACGCCGCCCGCGCCGTCCTGCCCGCGACCGCCGCCCACCGCCTGGTCCGCGCCAAGAACATCCTGGTCAACCTCGCCTTCTACCAGTTCTGCCGCCGCCTGCCGAAGGCCGCGCGCAAGCTCCTCACCGGCCTGTCCGCCCAGGTCCTCGACGGCCGGACGGTCCGCGAGCACTTCACCCCGACCTACGACCCGTGGGACCAGCGGCTGTGCGCGAGCCCCGACGCCGACCTCTTCCACGCGCTCAAGGACGGCCGGGCGTCGGTCGTCACGGACCACGTCGACACGATCACCCCCGACGGCGTGCGGCTGAGGTCGGGGCGGGAACTCGCGGCCGACGTCGTCGTCACCGCCACCGGTCTGCGGCTGCTCGCCCTGGGCGGCATCGCGCCGAGCGTCGACGGCCGCCGCGTCGAGCTGTCCGAGCAGTTCGTCTGGCGCGGCGCGATGATCACCGGCCTGCCGAACTTCGCGGTCTGCCTCGGCTACACGAACGCGTCCTGGACGCTGCGCGCCGACCTGACCTCACGCCTGGTGTGCCGGGTCCTCAACCACATGGACGACCGCGGTTACGCCTCCGTCGTCCCCACGCCGAAGCGCCCGCCGGTCCCGCGCCCGCTGCTCGACCTCGCCTCCGGCTACGTCCAGCGCGCCATCCACGCGTTCCCGCGCCAGGGCGACCGCGGCCCGTGGCGGGTGCGGCAGAACTACCTGCTCGACTCGGTCACCACGCTGCGCGGCAACCTGGACCGCGACCTCGTCGGCACGGCCCGATCGTAGGCAACCCCTCCCCGGCACGGCGCGTCCTTGTCCCCGTGGACGCGAGGGACGATCACCCGGTGGACTCGACGGACGGCCACCCGGCCGGGCGGGTCGCGGCACGGCGACGCGGGCCCGCGTGGGCGGGGTGGGCGATCGGCGTGCCGATGAACCTGGCCCTCGGCGTGGCCGGCCACTACCCGATGGTCGCGCTGTGGCTGCTCGGCACGGCGGTCGTGCAGGAATCGGGCTGGGCCACGCCCGACCCGACCCTGCTCGACGACGGCTGGTTCCCGATCGTGCTCGTCGTGGGCGTGACGTGGCTGTTCTTCCTGCCGGTCGTGGTGGGGCTCAACCTCGTCGTCACGCGCGTCACGGCGGTGCGACGGCCGCCCTACCGACTGGCCGCCGCCCTGCTGCCGGCGGTGCCGTTCGCCTACGAGGTGGTCACGGCAGCTTGACGCCGGTCAGCTCCGCGCACGCGTCGAGCAGGCGGTCCTGGACCTCGACGTCGTACGCGGCGGGGTTGGCGCGCAGCTCCTCGCGCCACTTGAAGTAGCGGCCGGTGACGGTGGCGGCGGGCTCGTCGCTCGTCGCCAGCCACACCTGGGTGTCCGCGCCCTTCGGCAGCTCGTCGGTCGCGCCGGGGCCGCCCAGCTTGGTCTTGATCCAGCCGGGGTCGACCGCGTTGCTCAGCACGTAGGTCCACCGGCGCGCCACCGCGAACGCCAGCACCACGTCCAGCAGCTTCGAGTCCGAGTACGCCTGCATGCCGTGCCACGGCCCGCGCTCGTGCTGGAGGTCGTCGAGGTCCGCCACGCCCTGCGCCTCCAGCCCCGACGTCAGGTAGACCAGCCGCCGGGGCCGGGGCATCAGGGCCGTGAGCAGGTACGGCGCCAGCACGTTGACCTGGAACAGCAGCTCCAGGCCGTCCTCGGTGACGGTGCGCTCGGCCAGGCCGCCGCCGAGCCCCGCGTTGTGGATCACCACGTCGAACCGCCCGGCGGCGTCGGCCAGCTCCCGCGTCTGCGCCAGCGACGCGAGGTCGCCGACGACCACGTCGGCCGCGCCGGGCACGGCGGCCAACGCGTCCTCGGCCCGGGCGGCGTCGCGCGCGTGCAGCACGACCCGGTGCCCGAGCGAGACCAGCGTCGCCGCCGTCTCCCGACCGATACCGTCCGACGACCCCGTGACCAGAACGCTCACCATGCGGCGGAGCCTACCTGGGAGCGTTCCCAATCGCCGTTCAGCCGATCACCTGCCACCCGGCGAGTTGCGCGGCGGGCCAGCCCGTGTTGCCGGTGAACCGCAGCCGCACGTACCGGGCGCGCAGCCCGGACGGCAGCGCGACGGTGACGGCGTTGCCGGCGGCCGGGTCGAACACGTACCCGGTCGCGCCCAACGCGGTGGTGAACGCCGAGCCGTCCGACGACGCCTCCACCGCGATCGTCTGCGTGCGCCTGCCCCACGCCGGGTTCGGCGGCAGGCTCAGCACCATCCGGCGCGGCGCGGCGACCGCGCCCAGGTCGACCTGGATCCACTGCGGGAACGCCTGGTTCGCGCTCTCCCAGTAGCTGTGCGGGTCGGCGTCCACGGCGAAGTGGCTGCCGTAGTGCTGGGTCTGGCTGCTCTGCGCGGTGGGCCTGCCGGCGGCGAGGTCGCGTTCCGCCGGGGGCGTGTCGGTGAGCACCGGCCTGGTCGGGCGGACCGCGGTCAGCGGGATCAGCCCCTTGAGCATCCGGCCGCCGTCGCCGGTGAGCCGCAGGTAGTAGTCCGACGAGCACCGCGTGCCGTCCTCGTCCAGCGCGAGGAACCCGGAGCCGACCGGGATGCCCGCCTGCGTCTCCGGCGTCTTGGCGATCTGGTTGGCCTCGTTGTACTCGTCGAACATCGAGATGTAGATGCCCTGCACGCCCAGCCGGACCATGTTGTAGAACTGCCGCCACATGAAGTCGCCGTGCGCGCGGTGCCGCCGGGACAGGTCGCCGGGCAGCACGCACGGCTGGTAGTCGATGCCGAGCCGCGTGCACTCGGCCTGGTCCGGCGAGTTCACGTTGGTGTGGAAGTGGTCGGCGTCGGCCACCGTGCCGATCCGGCCGACCATCCACGGCGACAGCATGTGGAAGCTGCGGTAGACCTGCGCGAAGCCCGGCCGCGAGTCCTCGACCTCGCGCCGCCAGTGCGTCGGCACGCCGCCGATCAGGTACACGCCCTGGCCCTTGAACCAGTCGACGACGTCCTGGCACTGCTGCGGGGTGAACGGCCGGCCGGGGTCGTTGAAGCCGAAGCCCCAGACGCACACCACCGGTTTGCCGTTCTGGCGGGCGTACATGGGGGAGGAGGTGTACGCCCGCATCTTGTCGATCCAGTCGGCCTTGATCTCCGACTGCATGTTCGTCCAGTTGGTGACGTCGTACATGATGTAGAACTTCACGCCGTGCGCCTCGGCCGCGCGCCGGACGCGGGCGGTGACGGCGTCGCGGATCGGGCCCTCGCCGCCGGTCGGGTTGAACCGCTGGAGGGCCGCGGTGTCGCAGCCGTACTCCCGCATCCACCGGAAGTGGACGTCCACGGTGGAGTAGTCGTGGTTGGAGAAGACGGTCGCCGGCCGGCCGTCGCCGAGCGCGCCGAACGCGGTCGCGTACTGGTTCGGGTAGTCGGTCATGTCCGGCCAGGCCATCAACGCGTGGTTGGCCGGCGAGGGCGGCCGGCCCCAGTCGTGGCTCCAGTGCCACCAGCCGTTGATCGGCGAGTTGTCGCCCCGGGCGGCGAACCAGCCCTGGTAGCCGACGGTGATCTTGCCGACCACGTCGCCCGGCGGGCTCGCGGCGGCGGCCGGGCTCGACGTGGTGGTGGCGAGGGCGGAGGCGGCCAGGGCCGACCCGATGAACGTCCTGCGTGACAGGGACACCGCACGCTCCTTCGTTGGAGGGACGGCATCAGCATGCAAGAAGTGAGCAGCGTCACGCAATAATTCGACAAACCGGGATTCTCGGGTCGGACCGGGACGAGGGCCGCGCCAGGTGGGCGACCAGTTCGGCGGCCGACCGGAACCCCGTTCACGCGGCGACCCCGGCCTTCGGCCGTGCGCGGGCCAGCAGCACGCCCCCGATCACGACCGCGCCGCCGACCGCCGTGTGCCACCCCACCGGCTCGTCGAGCAGCACCGCGCCGAGCGTCGTCGACCACAGTGGCGCGACGTAGGTGACGGTCGACGCCACCGCCGGACCGGCCGCGCGGATGACGTCGAGGTTCAGCACGTACGCCAGGCCCGTGCCGACCGCGCCCAGCACCGCCAGCGCCACGACGGCCCCCGTGCCCGGCCACGCCGGCGGCCCGCCCGCGAACGGCGCGACCAGCGCCAGTTGCAGGGTCGCGCAGGTGATCTGCACGGCCGACAACGCGCTCGCGCCGTGTCCGCCGCCGGCGAAGAACCGGCGGGTGTAGGCGAACCCCGCGCCGTAGCAGGCGGTCGCGGCGAGGCAGGCGAGGCTGCCTTCGAGCAGGTCGCCCGACAGCCCGCGCCACGCGCCGAGCACGACGAGCACCCCGGCGAAGCCCGTCCCGAGCCCGGCCAGGCGGGTCCGGGTGATCCGCTCGCCCGGCACGACGAGCAGCACGAACACCAGCGTGGCCAGCGGCGTGGTGGCGTTCAGCACCCCGGCCGGCACCGAGCCGACCAGCGTCTCGCCGTGCGCGAGCAGCGTGAACGGCACGGCGTTGAGCAGCGCCGCCACCACCGCCGCGTGACCCCACGTGCGCCGGTCCCGCGGCACGGCGGAGCCGCCCGCCAGGCACATCGCCCACAGCGCGAGCGCGCCGAACAGGCAGCGGGACAACGCCACCCACACCGGCGGCACGCCCGCGTCCACCGCCACCTTGATCAACGCGAAGCTGCTGCCCCAGATCGCGGACAGCAGCAAGAACTTCCCGGACGTCTGCACCCGGGGGAGGATCGCCGCGCCTGCGAGGATGAGTCCAACAAGTGCCCGACACCGACCCATGAGAGCGGCTCATGACGTTGAACTTCGCGCAGCTCCGCGCGTTCCTCGCGGTGGTGGACGAGGGCGGCTTCGGCGCGGCCGCCGAGGCGCTGGGCGTGACCCAGTCCGCCGTGTCGCACGCCGTCGCCGCGCTGGAGCGCACGCTCGGGCACCCCGTGCTGGTCCGGCGCGGCGCGCCGCCCCGGCCGACCGCGTTCGGCGTCGAGGTCGTGGCGCACGCCCGTGCCGCGGTGGCCGCGTCGGCGGCGATCACGGACCTGGCCGCCCGGCGGGGCGGGGCGGCGCGCGGCACGGTGAAGCTGGCCGCGCCGCCGACCGTGTGCCAGGGGCTGCTGCCGGACCTCATGGCGCGGTGGGGCGCGGAGTTCCCGCACGTGCGGGTCCGGGTGTTCGAGGGCGAGGACGACGAGGTGGCCGAGTGGCTGGCCAACGGCACGGTCGAGGCCGCCGTCGTGGTCGACCCGCCCGGCGGGGACGGCGTGCCGGTGGGGGAGGACGCGTTCCACGCCCTGCTGCGGGCCGACCACCCGTTGGCCGGGGTCGGCGAGGTGCACGTGGCGGACCTGGCTGACGACCCGTTCCTGCTGTCGTGCGGCGGGTGCGAGCGGCACGTGCGGCAGGTGCACGCGGGCCTGCCGTTCGACCCGCTGCACCGGGTGCGGGAGCTGGGCACGCTGCTCGCGATGGTGCGGGCCGGGGTCGGCGTGTCGGTCGTGCCGGGGCTGGTGGCGTCGATGCTCGTGCCGGGCCTGGTCCTGGTCGCGCTGCGGCCGAGGGTGGTGCGCCGGCTGGTGCTGAGCGGGCCGCCGGGGCGGGAGTGGCACCCGGCGGTCACCGCGCTGGTCGACTCCGTGCGGCGCACCTGAGCGCGGCGACCTCATCGCCCGGCGGGGCCGCCGCGGGTGTGAGCGGCGGGCGGGTGTGAGCGGCGGCCGAGTTTGATCCCGGCCCGGCGGGCAACTCCCGGCCCATGACGAGAGGCGCGCGAGCGGCGCTGGTGCTCGGCCTGGGGATCGGCGGGTTCGTGGACGGCATCGTCGCCCACCAGCTCCTGGGCCGGCACCACATGCTGTCCGGGTGGCACCCGGACGACCTGCACCTGAACATGCTCGGCGACGGGCTGTTCCACCTGCTGTGCCTGCTGCTGGTGGTGGTCGGCGTGGCCGCCCTCAACCGGGCGGGCACGCTGCCGGGCCGGGTGCTGTGGGGTGGCGTGCCGGCCGGCTGGGGCGTGTTCAACCTGGTGGAGGGGATCGTCGACCACCAGGTGCTCGGCATCCACCACGTGCGCAGCGGCCCCCACGAGCTCGCCTACGACCTCGGGTTCCTCGCCCCGGGCGCGGCGCTGGTCGCGGTGGGCGGGCTGCTGCTGCGGGAACGGGCGCGCCGGTGAGCGGCGTGCGGGAGCGGTTGCGGCGGGCCGCCCGGGACGTGTTCGGGTGGGCCGAGCTGCGCGACGAGCAGATCGACGCCATGGAGCAGGTGCTGGCGGGCCGTGACGTGTTCGTCGTGCTGCCCACCGGCGCGGGCAAGTCGGCGGTCTACCAGGTGCCCGGCGTGCTGCTGGACGGCCTGGTCGTCGTCGTGTCCCCGTTGATCGCGTTGCAGCGCGACCAGGTCGCGGCGCTGCGGGAGAACGGCGCGCCGCGCGCCGAGCTGGTCAACTCGGGACAGTCCGACGCGGACAACGAGGCCGCGTGGGAGGCCGTCGCGCGCGGTGAGGTGCGGTACCTGTTCGTCGCGCCCGAGCAGCTGGCCAAACCGGAGGTGCTGGAGCGGCTGGGCGAGCCGGCGCTGGTCGTGGTGGACGAGGCGCACTGCGTGTCCGCGTGGGGTCACGACTTCCGGCCCGACTACCTGCGGCTGGCGGCGGCGGTGGAGCGGGTGGGCCGGCCGCCCGTGCTCGCGCTGACCGCCACGGCGGGCACGACCGTGCGCGAGGACGTGATCACCCACCTGGGCATGCGTGCCCCGGTCGTGGTGGCCGTGGGGTTCGACCGGCCCAACCTGTCGCTGGAGGTGCGCGCGTTCGTCGGGGACGACGAGAAGCGGCGCGCGGTGCTGGAGTGGGTGCGGGACGCGCCGAAACCGGGCCTGGTGTACGTGGCCACGCGCAAGGACGCCCGCCGGTACGCCGACGACCTCGTCGCCGCCGGGGTGGACGCGCAGCCCTTCCACGCGGGGATGAAGGCCGCCGACCGGGAACGGGTGCAGGACGCGTTCATGCGCGGCGAGGTCGACGTGGTGGTGGCGACGTCCGCGTTCGGCATGGGCATCGACAAGCCGGACGTGCGGTTCGTCGCGCACGCCTCCGCGCCGGGCTCGCTGGACGCCTACTACCAGGAGATCGGCCGGGCGGGCCGGGACGGCGAGCCGGCGCTGGCGGTGCTGTTCTACCGGCCGCAGGACCTGGGGCTGCAACGGTTCCTCCAGTCCCGGCACACCGACCGCGACGGGCTCGTGGAGCTGGCCGCGTTCGTGCGCGACCACCCCGGGCTGCGGGTGACCGAGCTGGCGCGGGAGAGCGGGCGGTCCCGGCGCACGGTCACCACGGGGGTGAACCTGCTGGAGCGGGTCGGCGCGGTGGAGGCCGCCAAGGCCCGGTTCCGGGCGGTGGTCGAGCCGGAGCGGGCGGCCGACCTGGCGGTCGCGGAGGCGGAGCGGCTGCAACGCCTGGACCGGTCGCGGATCGAGGTGCTGCGGGCGTACGCGGAGACCAGGGCGTGCCGGCGGCAGCACCTGCTCGGCTACTTCGGCGAGGTGCTGGAGCGGGCGTGCGGCAACTGCGACACGTGCGCGCGGGGCGAGGCGGGCACCGGCATCTCGGCCAACCCCGAGTACCCGGCGCAGTCGCGGGTGGACCACGCCGAGTTCGGCTCCGGGACGGTGGTGCAGAGCGAGGCCGACCGGATCACCGTGCTGTTCGAGGACGTCGGCTACAAGACGCTGTCGCTGGAGGCCGTGCACGCGGCCGACGTGCTGGGCCGGCACCCGGACCCGTGACCCGGTCCGCCGTCCCGCCGGGGTCAGCCCACGTCGACGCCGACCGGCATGCCGGTGAGCGGCAGCCCGGAGGCGAGCGCGAGAGCCGCCGCCGCGGGCGGGTAGGCCAGCTCGCCCAGGCCGCCGATCGGGGCGTCCGACGCCACCGGCACCACGTCGATGTCCGGCACACGGTCGATGCGCGCCCACGCGTAGTCCCGGAACGACGACTGGGCGACCCGGCCGTCCCGCACGGTGATCTGCGCCCCGAACACGGTGGACAGCGCGTCCACGACCCCGCCCTCGACCTGCGCCCGCACCCCGGACGGGTGCAGCACCGGCCCCACGTCCACGGCCGCCGTCACCCGGCGGACCCGGCCGTCGGCGGCGTCGGCGACCACGGCGATCACCGACCCGTACTCCTCGTGGCACGCCACCCCGCGGGTCACGCCCGGCCGTGCCCGCCCGGCCCGCGCCGCCGCCGCGTCCAGCACCCGCCGCAGGCGCGAGTCGGCGGGCAGCAGCCGGCGTCGCAGCTCCACCTGGTCGAGCCCGGCCCGGCGGCCCAGCTCGCCCAGGAAGACCTCCTCGGCGAACTGGAAGTGGCCCGAGTACACGGCGCGCCAGAACCCGGTGCGCAGCGGCGAGCCCTTCAGGGCGACGTCCACCCGGCCCGCCACCCCGTACGGGAAGTGGTCGCCGGCCGCCTTGACGACGGCGGGGTTGGCGAAGAACGGCGCGACGGACAGCGGCCACGTCGCGACGCCGTGCGCCCGCCACGTCGGCACACCCGCCGCGTCCACCACGGCGGACAGCCGGTGCACCGACATCGGCCGGTACGAGTCGTGCCGCATGTCGTCGTCCCGGGTCCACAGCACGCTCACCGGCGCGCCCACCGCCCGTGAGCAGGCGACCGCCTCCAGCACCGGGTCGGGTTCGATGCGGCGGCCGAACGCGCCGCCGGCCAGCGTCGCCTCGACCCGCACCGCCGCCTGGTCCAGCCCGAACTGCCGGGCCAGCGTCGCGCGCAGCGTGCCGGGGTCCTGGGTGGGCGTCCACACGGTGACGCCCGTGCCGGTCACGTGCGCGGTGGAGTTCATCGGCTCCATGGGCGCGTGCGCCAGCAGCGGCAGCCGGTACGTGGCCTCGAACGCCACCGGTCCGGGCGCCCCGGGCACGGCGGGCAGCGCGGCCTCCAGCTCCGCGAGCCACTGCCGGCTGTCCGCGGTGGGCGTGCCGCCGCGCCACGTCACCCGCAACGCCTCCCGGCCGCGCAACGCCTCCGGCGTGGACCGGGCGATCACCGCCACCCCGCCCTGACCGGCCGTGGCCGGGTCGAGCGGTGTCACCGCGACCACACCGGGCACCGCGCGCGCCGCGGCGTCGTCCACCCCGTCGACCAGCGCGCCGATCCACGGCGGCCGGAGCACGACGGCGACCAGCGCGCCCGGCGGGCGGGTGTCGATGCCGTACCGGGCCCGGCCGGTGACGATCGCCCGGGCGTCCACCCGGCCCGCGCGCGTGCGGCCCAGCAGCCGCCACCGCTCCGGCGGGGTCAGCGTCACCGGCACGGTCGCCGGGTCCAGCGCCGCCGCGTCCCGCACCAGGCTCGCGTACCGCAGCACCCGGTGGCCGTGGCGGACCGCGCCGTCCCGCGCCGCGCACTCCTCGACCGGCACGCCCCACCGGCGCGCGGCGGCCGCGACGAGCAGGCAGCGGGCGGTGGCGGCGGCCCGGCGCAGCGGCTCGTGCAGCTGCCGCGCGGAGAACGAGTTGCCCACGCCCTGCGGCCCGAACCGGGCCGGGTCGCCGTGCGCCTGCTCCAGCCGCACGTCGTCCACCTCGACCATCAGCTCCTCGGCGACCAGCAGCGCCACCACGGTGCGCACGCCCTGCCCGGAGTCCGGTTTGGGCGCGGTCGCGGTGATCCGGCCGCGGTCGTCCAGCCGCACGAACGCGGAGGGCGCGAACCCGTCCGCCGCCTCCGCCGCGCCCGGCCGGGACAGCGGCACGGACACGACGAGCACGCCGCCGAGGAACGTCCGCCGACTGATCGTCACCGCTCGCCCCGCTTCCACCGCGCGGCCAACCGGACGGCCGCCCGGATCCGCGTGTACGTGCCGCAGCGGCACACGTTGTCGCGCAGCGCGGCGTCGATCTCGTCGTCGTCCGGGTCGGGGTTGGCGGCCAGCAGCGCGACCGTCGACATGATCTGGCCGGGCTGGCAGTAGCCGCACTGCGCGACGTCCAGCTCCAGCCACGCCCGCTGCACGGGGTGGTCGCCGTCCTCGGACAGGCCCTCGACGGTGGTGATCCGCTTGCCCTGCGCCTCGGCCACGGGCGTGACGCACGGCCGCGCCGCCGCGCCGTCCACCAGGGACGTGCACGCGCCGCACGCGCCCACGCCGCAGCCGTACTTGGGGCCGAGCAGGCCGAGCTGCTCCCGCAACGCCCACAGCAGCGGCGTCTCGCCGGGCACGTCCACCTCGCGCCGCTCGCCGTTGACGTGCAACCGATACCGCCCCATCGCGGCCCCCTTCGCGTTCGGCCGCGTCCCATCGTGGTGGGGTGTCGATCGGTGTGCAATCAATCGTTCAGTCGTGCGCCGTCGACGCCGGTACGGCCGACAGGCGGTTGCGGTCCCGGCGCGCCGCAGGACTCCCGCACGGTCAGGCTCGGCCACAGGGCGACGCGGTGCACCGGGCGGTCCAGCGGGTCGGGGGGGGGGGGGGGCGGCCCCGGCTGGGCCGTCGACTACGTGGCGTTCCTGCGCGAGCCGATCGACCGGCTCCAGGGTGACCCGCAGAACGTGCAGGCGGCCGTGGACGCGATCCGTTCCGCCGCCGAGGGCCTGCGCGAGCTGGCGCGGGTCCAGCGGGAGACGCTCGCCCGGCCGCAGGGGTGGACCGGCAAGGCGCAGGAGGCGTACCAGGTCAGCATGGACGCGCTCGGCGACGAACTGGGTTCG
This sequence comes from Actinosynnema sp. NPDC059335, assembly GCF_042752395.1. Lineage (NCBI taxonomy): Bacteria > Bacillati > Actinomycetota > Actinomycetes > Pseudonocardiales > Pseudonocardiaceae > Actinosynnema > Actinosynnema sp. NPDC059335. The sequence goes on from NZ_JBHYXZ010000025.1 coordinate 15,055, forward strand.
CTGGCCGACGCGGTGGCGACGAAGGGCGTGGTGGTCGAGCACACCGGCGCGATGGTGCGCGCGCTGCGCGAGGCCGTGCTCTACACCGTCGGTCAGTTCTCCGACTCGCTGGTGCCGGGCGCGATCACCGCGTACGTCTTCGCCCCGGCCACGTTCGGCGCGTCGATCGCGATCTTCCTGGGCTCGGTGGTGGACAGCGCGTCCCAGCTCGGCGCGAGCGTCGCGGCGAAGATGGACGACCTGAACGCGGCGCTGACCCGCCAGGTCGACCGGGTGAAGCAGCTCGACGACCTGTCCGACGAGATCGGTCAGCGCTGGGAGCGGTTCGAGGCCGTCGCCGGTGGCGGGGAGGCGACCGCGACGCGGGCGATGGCCGTGCAGCGGCCGACCGAGGCCCTGCGGCCGATGGAGGCACGGCGGGCTTTGGTCGCCGACGAGCCGGTGCGGCAGCCGGGGATGCGGGCGGATGAAGCCGTGGCGCTGCGTCCGACGGCGGTGCGGCAGGCGGATGAGGCGGTGGCGCTGCGTCCGATGGCGGTGCGGCAGGCGGACGAGGCGGTGGCCCTCCGGCCGATGGAGAGCGGGCGTCTGGTGGCGGCCGACGAAGCGGTGGCCCACCGGCCGATGGCGGTGCGGCAGGCGGACGAAGCCGTGGCGCTGCGTCCGATGGAGGTCGGCCGGGCAGTGGTCGCCGACGAGGCGCAACCCCTGCGCCCGATGACGGCGGGTGAGCCGCTCCAGCCGCGCCACGCCGTGCGCGAGTCGGTGGTGCAGGCGCACCACGTCGAGGCCGAGCCGCTGCTCCAGGCGACGCGCACCGTCCAGGCGGAGCCGTTCCTGCAGGCCACGCGCGTGCCGGCGGAGCCGCTGCCGCACGCGACCGCCGACCACCCGGTCCAGCCGATGACGCGGCCCGCCGAGCCCGTCACCTACTACCGCTCCGCCGAACCGGTGGAGGCGGCCGACCGAACCGTTCAGCGGATGGCGGCCCACAGGGTCGAGGAGACCGAGTAGGCGCACGGCGGCCCCGACCGCCCGGCCGACACCCCCTTCCCCCTGCGTTCCGCGGAGGCAACCCCCATGGTCACCAACCCGACACCCACCACGCTCGGCACACCCCCGCCGGGTGCCGGCTCCGGCTTCACGATGGACCCGGCCGCGATGGACACCCTCCAGCAGCAGGCCGACGAACTGCGCGCCGGCTACCAGGAGGTGTCGTCGAAGCTGTCCGGGCTGACGCTGGCCGGCACCGCGTTCGGCAGCGCCGGCACGTTCGCCGCCGAGGCGTTCAACGCCTCCGCCCGCAGGTCGGTCGAGGTCGTCACCAAGGCCGCCTCCACGCTGGGGCTCGTCGGCGAGGGCGTGAAGGCGACCGCGCAGACCCACCTGGAGGCCGACCGGGCGAACGGCGAGCAGTTCACCGGCCTCAACCCGACCGAGACCTCCGGCACCCTCCCGGGCGCGTCCGGCGGCGACGGCGGCAGCGGTGACGGCAGTAGCGGCGGCGGTGGTGGTGGCGGTGGCGGCGGTGGCGCACCGACGTCCCAGAGCGGCCCGCAGCCGACCCCGAACCCCGGTGCCACCGGTCAGACCGGGGGAGCGCCGACGACCGACGTGCCCACCCCGGACACCTCGGTCAACCAGGCCGGCGGGCCCTCGGGCCAAACACCCCCGACCTCCGGCCCTTCGGCAGGACCCACCTCCACCGACGCTGCCCTCGAATCCGGAGCCGCCGAAACCTCGGCCGCCCACACCACGGCCGACCGGACCGCCGCCGCCCACACCGCAGCCACCCCAACCGCGGACCAGACCGTCGCCGCCCAGACCGCCACGCCGCCACCCACACCAGCGCCGGTCCCGGAGTTCCCGGAGATCCCCGACCCGCCGCCGGTCCCGAGCGGTTCCGCAGGCTCGGCCGGGACGTCCCTCGGGACCCTCGACCCGACCCTCACGCAGAGCGGTTCGACGGGCGGCAGTTCGGCGGGCAGCGGCTCGGCGGGCGGTTCGACGGGTGGCGGTTCGGCGGGTGGTTCGGCGGGCGGCGCGTCGGCTCCGTCTCCCGCGCCGATCCCCGACTTCCCCGAGATCCCGGACCCGCCGCCGGTGCCGAGCGGTTCCGCGGGCGGTGCGGTGACGCCGCCGGCGACGCCGCCGATCCCGGAGGTGCCGAAGGACCTCTTCAAGCAGCCGCCGGTGCCGGACCTCGGTGCCAGTGCAGGTGCCGGTTCGAGTGGCGGTTCGAGTGGCGGTGCCGGTGGTTCGACGCCGGCTCCCGCGCCGGTGCCTGAGTTCCCGGAGATCCCGGACCCGCCGCCGGTCCCGAGCGGTTCCGCGGGCGGTGGTTCGACGACGCCCGCCGGTGGGCTGACGCCGGAGACGGTGCTCCCCGGCGACCGGTCGGACGGCGACAAGGGCGGCCGGGGCGACCGTGAGCACGAAGGCCGTGAGCGCGAAGGCCGTGAGCACCACCGGGACCTTGAGCACGAAGGCCGCGAGCACGAAGGCGGCGCGGGCGGTGGTGGGAACGGCGAGACCGGGGAGGCCGGGGAGACCGGGCGCGAGCGGCACGGGTTCCCGGTCACTACGGTGGACGACCGGCCCCACCTCGACCTGCGCGACCTCCCTGCGGAGGAGGGGGAGCGCTGGTTGGAGAACATCCGGGACATCCTCGCCACCAAGGGCGAAGGGTCGTTCTTCTGGGCCGGCGACACCATCGACGTCGACGGCCAACGGCACTCCCTCATGGACCTCGCCGAGTTCATGACCAACCTGGACGGCCGCGACCGAGCCGACACAATTGCCGGCACCGACACGACCACCGGCACCGGCACCGAAGCCGACCGGCCCACCCCCGAGGTCTCGGACACCGTCACGGCCAGCCCGGCGCGCAGCGCGAGTGGCGACGTGTACGTCCTCGTCGGGCCCAACCACGCCGAGGGCGACCCCGTCGAGCTGGCGGACTTCCCGACGCTCCAGGCCAACCCGAGGGTCGAGCGGGTGTTCGCGATCGACGCCGTCACGGGCCGGGAGACCCAGATTCACCCGAAGGTGTCCTGACCCCGACCACCTCGGCGAACGCGCCGTCCACCGGGGCCGCCACACGGGCGGCCCCGGACACCGGCACACCCCTCCACCGCACGTGTGCTAGCGTCCGTCGCATACCCCCTCAGGGTATTCACCGAGAGGATGTGCGCGAATGTGCAACAGCTGTGAGACGCCCGTGGGAACCGCGCCGGCCGGAGGGCTGGACTTCGTCGTCCAGGGCATGACGTGCGGTGGCTGCGCGTCCAAGGTCACCAGCGCCGTCCGGGGGGTGTCGGGGGTGGCCGACGTCGCGGTGGACCTCGACGGCGGCCGGTTGAGCGTCACCGGCGACGCCGACGAAGCGGCGATCACGGCGGCGGTCGAAGGGGTCGGTTACTCCGTCGTCCGCGCGGGCTGACCCGGTCGGCGGCGGCCCACCGCGCGCCGCGGCGGAGGTAGGCTCGTGGTCGGCACCACGAACGGAGCAGGGCGATGAACCCGGACCAGGAACCTGTGCTCGACGCCGAGATCGTCGAGGTCGAGTCGGCCGCGCCGGTCGTACCGCCCGGTGACTACACCGAGGACGGCGTGCCGACCTTCGAGCACGTGCGCGACCGCATCGAGAGCCGCATCGGCACGAGCGCCGGCGCGGAGGAACTCGCCACCGCCACCCCGGAGGCCAAGGCGGTCGAGGACCGGTTCGAGGCGCGGCGGCAAGCCGGCCTCGACAGGTTGGAGGAGATCCGCCGCTCGTTGCGCGGCGACGCCTGAGCGGCACCCCGCCACGCACCCGCGTGCGCCCGAGTCGGTCGGGCGCACGCGGGTGGTGCGGTCAGTCGGCGTAGTGGACGTCGGGCCAGGGCGGGGTGGTCATGCCGTTGCCGATGTGGAAGCTCGGGTGTGGTGGTTGGTTGTAGGCGGTGTTCTGCCAGGCGACGGCGACGCGGTACATGGTGTCGTGCATGAGGGTGGGGATGCGCCGGTCGGTCTGGTGCGGGGTGGTGTAGATGCGGAGCGCGCGGTTGTCGGTGGTGCGCCAGACGACTTCCTCGCGCCAGTCGCCGAAGAGGTCGGCGCTGAGGGCGGGGGTGGCCTTGGTGCCGTTGTTGGAGGCGACGCCGGAACCGGTGAGCAGGCGGGTGTCGCCGCCGGTGCCGTACTTGTCGATGCGGGTCTGGTCCAGCAGTTCACGGGTCGGGTCGCCGTCCCACCAGATCACGAAGTTCGCCGAGGACGGCTTGCGCCCGATGGCGGTGCCGCGGGTGTCGCGCAGCTGGCTGTCGGCGTTGGACCACGACTCCGCGCCGGGGCTGCCCGCGTAGATGTCGTCGGACACGCCGCGACCGTTGTCGCTGCCCGACGCCGTGGTCCACAACCGCTGACCGGTGCGGGCGTCGGCGAACCACGAACCCGGCTTCGAGGAGTCCTCCGACACCTTGAAGTACTCCAGGCCCGGACGTGACGGGTCCAGGTCGCCCACGTGCCCGGCGTCGCCGTGGCCCAGCCCCGTGGTCCACAGGCCGCGGCCGTTGTCGTCGATGGTGGCCGCGCCGTACACGATCTCGTCCCGACCGTCCTGGTCCACGTCCGCGATGCTCAACGAGTGGTTGCCCTGACCCGCGTACCCCGAGTTGCCCGAGGCGTTGGAGTCGAACGTCCACCGCTTCACCAACCGGCGATCGCGGAAGTCCCACGCCGCGATCACCGCACGCGTGTAGTACCCCCGCGCCATGATCAACGAAGGACGGGCCCCGTCCAGGTACGCCGTGCCGGCCAGGAACCGGTCCACCCGGTTGCCGTAGGTGTCACCCCACGAGCCCACGTTCCCGCGCGGCGGGTCGTAGTCGACGGTGGACACCGCCGCGCCGGTCAGGCCGTCGAACATCGTCAGGAACTCCGGTCCGGACAGGACGTACCCCGAGGAGTTGCGGTAGTCCGCGGAGGCGTTGCCGATCACCGTGCCGCGACCGTCCCGCGTCCCGTCCGCGGTCTTCATCGCCACCTCGGCCCGACCGTCGCCGTCGAAGTCGTACACCTGGAACTGCGTGTAGTGCGCGCCCGCCCGGATGTTGCGGCCCAGGTCGATCCGCCACAACCGGGTCCCGTCCAACCGGTAGGCGTCGATGAACACGTTGCCGGTCACGCCCGACTGCGAGTTGTCCTTGGCGTTGTCCGGGTCCCACTTGAGCACGAACTCGTAGTCACCGTCGCCGTCGAGGTCGCCCACGCTCGCGTCGTTGGCGACATAGCCGCTGCCCGGCGACTGGATCGGCACGTCCCGGTACCCGGAGGCGAACGACAGCGAGGCCGGCGAGGCCGGCTGCTCCACCCCGTCCACCACCGCCCGCACCGTGTACGACGCGTCCGCCGCCCCGCCGGCGTCCAGGAAGTTGGTCGACGACGTCACCGGCGACGAGTTCACCTTCGTCCCACCCCGGTACACGTTGAACCCCACGGAGCGCGGATCACCCGCCAACAACCGCCAACTCACCAGGTTCCCGCTCCCGGACCGCACGCTCACCACACCGCGGTCCAAGCGCTCCACCTGCCGACGACCCGTCGGATCACCCGAACCGGGAACCGTGGTCGTGGTCGTGGTCGTCGTTGTCGTGGTGGTGGTCGTGCTGGTCGAGGTGGAGGTCGGGCCGACATCGCCCGTGCAGATCGTGCCGTTCAGCGCGAACGACGACGGCGTGCCCACCTCGCTGCCGCTCATCGTCCCGTTGAACCCGAACGACGCCGTGCCGCCCGTCGGGATGGACCGGTTCCAGTCCACATTGGACGCCGTCACGGACGCCCCCGACGCGGCGAACACCGCGTTCCACCCCTGGTCGAACCGCTCCGAACCGGGGAACGACCAGGCCAACCGCCACCCGTCCACCGGATCACCCAGGTTGGTGATCGTCACGTTGGCGGAGAACCCGCCCTGCCACTTGTTCTGCACCGTGAAGTCGACCTCGCAGCCGGGGGCGGCCGAGGCCACTCCCGCCACCGCGAGGCCGGCGGTCAGCGCGCTGATCGCCGCGCCGGCGACGACCACTCGCACCCGCGAGTTCCTGAGCACCGTTGCTCCATTCGCTCTGGCACCTCTGGGAGCGCTCCCAGAAACGGCCTGACGTGTCCGATCCGGTCATGGTGGCGGATGATGACGTCGCTGTCATCGGTGAAACGATTCAAGCTGGTCGCTCGCCACCATGGAAAGCGCTATCCAGGTTGTGGGCCACGTCGTGGACAGAGGTTGATCGCGTGTTCGTGCCACTGCCGATGTTGTTGGCACCCACGGCTCTTCCGGGGCCAACGGCAGTGGAGTAGACCGTACGAACGCCCGTGTCCCGGTGTCAACAAGCCGGATCGAAAAAGTTTCGCCGGCGCGAAGGGTCGGCGGTGGCATCGAGCCCCGGGGTCGGCGGGTTGACGCCCGAACGGGTCGACCGCGGCGTGCTCAGCGCCTGGGAGCGGTACCGGAACCCGGGTGCGCCGACCCGGTCCGGCGACGGCGCGGTGTCCACCACGTCAGCTCGCCGAGCAGCGCCATCGTGGCCGGGACGAGCAGGCAGCGGACGACGGTCGCGTCCACGGCGATCGCGACCGCCATGCCGACGCCGAACATCTTGATCGTCGGGTCGTGGTGGGGCACGAACGCGAGGAAGACCCCGACCATGATCGCCGCCGCCGCGGTGATCACGCCGCCGGTGCCGACCAGGCCGTCCCGGACCGCGCGCAGGTTGTCACCCGTCTCGTGCCGACGCCGGCGGACGTCGCCGAGCAGGAACACCTCGTAGTCCATCGACAGGCCGAACAGCAGGGCGAACAGCATGAGCGGCACGAAGCTGGGGATCGGCACCGGACCGGACAGCCCGATCCACGTCACGCCCCAGCCCCACGTGAACACCGCCGTCAGGACGCCGTAGGCCGCGCCGATGGAGATCAGGTCCATGACGGCCGCCTTGACGGCGAGCAGCGGCGCGCGGAAGGCCACCAGCAGGACCGCGACCGACAGCAGCAGCACGGCCCCGATGACGAGGGGGAGCTTGTCGGTGACGCGGTCGGCGAGGTCCACCCGGGCGGCGGCGGAGCCACCGACGTGCACGGTCATGCCGGGCACGGACCGGTCGCGCAGGCGGTGGACGAGGTCCGCCGTCGCCGGGTCGCCGCCCGACGTCGAGGGGATCACCCGGACCGTGACGAAGCGCCCGTCCGGGGACGGCGTGGGCGGCCCGGCGACGGCCACCCCCGGCTGGGCCCGGACCGCCGCCACGAGCGCGGGCAGGCGGGGGTCCCGCGGATCGGTGACCGGTGTGGCAGGCCGGCCGAGCACGACGAGCGGCGTGCCCGCGCCCGGCCCGAACGCCGCGGCGATGGCGTCGTCCGCCTGGCGGACCGCGGTGGCCGGCGGCGAGGACCCGGCGTCCAACTGGCCGAGGCTCAGGTCTACCGCCGGGGCCGCGAGCAGGGCCAGCACCGCGACCGCGACCGCGCCCGCCGGTCCGGGTCGGCCGGTCACCCGATCGGCGAAGCGCGCCCACCGACCGGGGCTGACGGGATAAGCCGAGCGATCGGCGTGCTCGGCGGTGCGCGCCCGCCGGTCCTCGGCAGGGCGGTCGAGGAGGTCTGCCGGGTGATCGGTGGGGCGCTCGATGGCCGGGTGGCCGGCGGGCCGGCCGACGGGATCGGCCGGGTGACCGGCGGGGTGGCGGCTGGGATCGGCGGGGTGGTGGACGGCCGAGCGGCCGGCGGAACGGGCGCGGCGGGTCAGTCGGGCGTGCAGCGCGCCGCCGCGGGCGAGTCGCCGCCCGGCCAGGGAGGTCAGCGCGGGCAACAGGGTGAGCGCCGCGAGCACGGCGAACAGCACCGCGACCCCGCACGTACAGGCGAGCGTCCGCAGCAGCGGCACCCCGGTCAGCCCCAGCCCCGCGAGGGAGACCGCGACCGTCACACCCGCGAAGAGAACCGCCGTGCCGGAGTCGGCGGCCGCGCGTTCGACCGCGTCCGGCACCCCCAGCCCGGACCGCGCCAGCGTGCGGAACCGGCTCAGCAGGAACAGCGAGTAGTCGATGCCGACGCCGAGCCCGACCATGAGCGCCAGGGTGGCCGCCTGCGCCGGCATCGGGGTCAGGTTCCCGGCGAGGCCCACGGTCTCCAGCGTCGCGAGCACCGCCAGGCCGGACGCCAGCAGCGGCAGCACCGCGCCGACCAGGCCCCCGAGGGCGAGGAAGAGCACGAGTGCGGCCAGGACCAGGCCGAACGACTCGTCGCCGGTGCTGCCCGCCCCGTCGACCACCTGGGCGAACGCGCCACCGGGCAGCACCCGCAGCCCGGCGTCGGCGGCGGGCCGGGCGGCCTCGACGACGGCCCGCGCCACGGGCTCGGTCAGCTCGGCCCGGCGCACGTCGAGCCCCACCGCGAACCAGCCGGTGCGCCCGTCCGCGGACAGCGAGCCGTCCCGCGTCGCGGGCGGGTCCACCGTCGTCACGTGCCCGGCCCGGCGCAGGGACTCCGCCGTCGCCGCCAGCACGCCGGCGCGGGCCTGGTCGTCCAGCCGCCCGTCCGGGGCCACCAGGATCACGGTCCCCGAGGTGGGCGGGGCCTCCGGCGACGCGGTCAGGTCCCGCACGAGCTGCGCGTCGGTGCCCGGCAGGCTCACGTCGTTGTCGGTCGGCGTGCCGAACACCCGTGCGGCGGCCACGAGGGCCAGCGCCAGCACCACCCACGCCCCGATGACGGTGAACCGGTGGCGGACGCACACCCGGGCCACCGCCGCGACCGCCCGCGCCGCCCGACCCCCGGGTAACGCGGAAGTCATCGGCCCCCCGTGATCATCGCGGTAGCATAGCCACGGGGATTCACCGTCCAACCCGGCTCCCCGGTCCGATGAGGACGGCGCGGCCGGACGCCTCCCGGAGGACTGCGACGTGGAACGGCCGGGTCTTGCTTCGTCGTTCGGCACGGCGGCGGCGGCCTATGCCGAGCACCGCCCGGACTACGCCGAGGCCGCGGTGCGTTGGGCGTTGGAGCGCGCTCCCGGCGCACGCGTGCTCGACCTGGGGGCCGGCACCGGCAAGCTCACCGGCACGCTGGTCGCGCTGGGCGTCGACGTCGTCGCGGTCGAGCCCGACCCGGCGATGTTGGCGGAACTGCGCCGTGCCCTGCCGACCGCCCGCGCCCTGTCCGGCGGCGCCGAGGCGATCCCCCTGCCCGACGCGTCCGTCGACGCCGTGCCGGCGGGGAACGCCCTGCACTGGTTCGACATGGCGCTCGCGGGCCCCGAGATAGCCCGGGTGCTCGTGCCCGGAGGTGTGCTGAGCGGCCTGTGGAACGTCGTGGACGACCGGGTGGACTGGGTCGCCGGGCTCGCACGCGTCGCCGGGAGCGCCGCCATCGGTCCACGTGACACCGTCGGCGAGTGGCGCGCCGCGACGGCGGGCCTGCTGCCGACCGGTCCGGGCTCCCCGTTCGGCGAGCCGGAACGGGCGGAGTTCCCGCACGGGCAGCGCCGCACCGCCGAGTCCCTCGTCGCCACCCTGGCGACGCGCGCGGGGGTGCTGGTCCTGCCGGAACCGGAACGGGAGGCGGTGCTCGACCGCATCCGGGCGTACCTGGCACACCGCCCGGAGACCGCGTCGGGTGGGTTCACCCTCCCGATGGCGACCGGCGTGCTGCGCGCCCGACGCCGGTGAACCGCAGGTCGGCGCGGCGCCATGGCGGCCTGGACGGTTCCGGCGGGCGAACCCGTCACGAGCACCCACGACACCCCGGGACCGCCTCCGATCGGGCCGCGGAAGTGTGACGGCGTGGCGAAATGGGCACGGTACTGGGGTCGCGTGCGGCGGCGCGGCGGTACCGACCGAGGAGGAGGGTGGCGATGGGCGGGCGGCGCGGTCCGGTGGAAGATCACGTCACCGAGGTGCTGGTTCGTCGGCTGGGCGGCGTGACGGGCGCGTTGTCGGAACTGTGCGAGGACCTGGACCGGGAAGAGGACCTGGCGGTCCTGCTCGACCGGGTGTGCGAGCAGGTGGTCCGCGCGATCCCGGACGTGGGCTCGGTGAGCGTGACGCTGCTGTCGGAGGAGGGGCCGACGACCGGCGCGGCGTCCGGTCGGGACGCGGTGGAGATGGACCTCGCCCAGTACCGCACCGGCGAGGGGCCGTGCCTCCAGGCCGCCCGGACGCGGCGGCTCGTGCGCGCGGCGGCCGCCGAGGTGCCGGACCGGTGGCCGGCCTTCGGCGCGGCGGTCGCACACCGCGGCGTGACGTCGTACCTGTCGGCCCCGCTGCACGTGGACGACGAGCAACCGGGCTCGCTCAACCTCTACCGCGCCGAACCGGGTGACTTCCGCCCGCTGGACGCGGCCCTGGTCGAGCTGTTCAGCACCGCGGCGGGCGCGGCGATGCGCAACGCCCGCCGCCACCTGCACGCCCGCGACCAGGCGGCGCAGCTCGGGCTGGCGCTGACCTCGCGGGCGGTGATCGACCAGGCCAAGGGCATCGTCATGGCCGTGCACCGGGTGTCGGCCGACGAGGCGTTCTCGATGCTGGTCGACCGGTCGCAGCGGGAAAACGTCAAGCTCCGCGACTACGCCGAGCGCTTCATCGAGGAGGTCCTGGGCGGCGGGGCGTGACGGGCGTCGCGGTCACCCCGTGAGCCGGTCCAGCGGGATGCGGCGCGCCAGCACGTCACCGGCGACGTCGAGCACGGAGCGGTCGGTGGCGAACGCGTGCGCCCGCAGCCTCGCGGACGCGTCCTCCAGGTCGATCCGCAGCTGCGCCGCCAGCATCCCGGTCGCCATGTTGACGTCCTCGTACGAGATGACGCCGCGCAGGCCGTTCTCGCCCGAGCGCTCGGTGTGCTGGAGCAGGGCGATCGTGGTCAGGTCCGCCAGCACCGCGGCGTCGGCGAGCGCGTCGGCGGACAGGCCGCCCGGCCGCCGCCGGTAGAGGTCCAGGGTGCCCACCCCGATGCCGCCGGCCCGCAGCGGGAACGCGAACACCGCGCCCACGCCCGCCGTCGTCCCCGACCCCGCGAACCCCGGCCACCGCGCCTGGCTCGTCCGCACGTCCGCGACGAGCACCGGGTCGCCGGTGGCGAACGCCTCGACCCCCGGTCCTTCGCCGAGCGTGTACTGGAGCTCCTCCAACACGGCCGCCCACGGCCCGCTCGCGCCGAGCACCTCCTGGGTGCGCGCGCCGCTGCGCAACGTCAACGCCGCGCCGTCCACGCCGGTGACGGCGTCGACGCACACCCCGCACACGGCACGCGCCCAGTCCGCGCGTGCCGGTTCCACCGCGCACTCCGCGATCATCCGCGCCAGCGATTCTCGACGCCGCCCGTCCAACACCGTCCCCGTCGTCACCGTGAACGCACCGCGGGCAGCGCTCGACCGCCCGCGAATCCGCTCGAACCGGTCACGGGTACTGCCCCGTCACGTAGCTAACCGGGAATCAGCGCGGTTCGCATTTCGGCGAGGCGGTCCGGAGCGTCGGATATCGGTGTTTTGGGTGCGGTCACCGGTGCGCGGCGGACATGCCGCCGGCCGTTCGCACCGCGCTGAGCGCGTCCCGCACGGTCGGGTGGACGTCCACGGTCTCGCGCACGAGCGTGATCTCCAGGGGGCGCAGGACGGCGCGGCGGTCGGTCGCCACGGCGAACCCGAGGCCGAGTCGCGTCGCGCTCCCGTACGCGTCGACCACGAGTTGGAGGCCGGTGGAGCCGAAGAACTCGACTTCGGTGAAATCGAGCACGAGCGCGGCCGGCCGCCGGCCGAGCTGCGCGACGATGGCCGCGCGCACCGACTCCTCGCAGGCCAGGTCGATCTCGCCGGTCACCCGGACCACGGCCGTGCCGTCGTGGTCGGAGGTGGTCGTGACGGTCAGTGTCGTGCTTTCGGTGCAGGTGTCGCCCATGGGGCACACTCCTCGGTCTGGCACGAAACCAACAACCGAGCTTCTGCTCAACCCGATTCGTCGATCCGCACTGCGTATGTGGCGGGCAGACCACACCGACGGTACGGCGTCGAGCGGGGAACCACAACAACCCCACGCGAGTGCCCGACCCGCTTTCACCGAAACGCGTGGGTTTCCCTTGGGGGGCGCATCGATCCGTGTCACTGCGTGGTCACCGCTCGTCTTCCAGGGGTTCTCCACGGGAATCAGGGGGCGACGGACCGCCACCCGGAAGGGTGAGTGTGTGTTCGGCCACCCCGAGGGTCCCCGGCGGCCGCGTCACCGGATCGCGTGGCGGCCCTGCGGGCGCGGGGCGACGGGGGGAGGATCGGCGGGACGTGGACGTGGCCGAGGGAGCGCACGGTGTGCCGGTTGTTCGGGCTTTCCGCCGCACCCCGGCGGGTGCGGGCGACGTTCTGGCTGCTGGAGGCCCCGGACAGCCTGGCGGCGCAGAGCAGGCGCGAGCCGGACGGCACGGGCCTGGGCGTGTTCGACGCCGACGGCGCGCCGAGGGTGGACAAGCGGCCGCTGGCGGCCTACCGGGACGGCGAGTTCGCCCGGGAGGCCAAGGAGCGCGAGTCGACCACGTTCCTCGCGCACATCCGCTACGCCTCCACCGGCGGCCTCGACCCGCGCAACACGCACCCGTTCGAGCAGCGCGGCCGGCTGTTCGCCCACAACGGCGTCCTCGGCGACCTCCCGGCACTGGAGGCCGAGCTGGGCGAGCACCGCGACCTGGTGGCGGGGGACACCGACTCGGAGCGGCTGTTCGCGCTGATCACCAAGCACACCGACGCCAACGGCGGCGACCTCGCCGGCGCGATCACGACCGCCGTCCGGTGGGCCGCCGAGCACCTGCCGGTCTACGCGGTCAACCTCGTGCTCACCACGCCGTCCGAGCTGTACGCGCTGCGCTACCCGGACACGCACGACCTGTTCGTGCTGCGCCGCGGCGCGGGCGGCCCGCACGGCGGCAGGCACCTGGAGCACGCGAGCACCGCCGGCCGCATCCGGGCCCGGTCCGGCGCGCTGGCCGAGCACCCGGCGGTGGTCGTGGCCAGCGAGCGCATGGACGAGGACCCCGGCTGGCACGAGCTGCGCCCCGGCGAGCTGCTGCACGTGGACGCGCGGCAGCGGTCCACCCGGCGCGTCGTGCTCGACCACCCGCCCCGCCACCGGCTCACCCTGGACGACCTCGGCGCGCACGCCGCCGCCTCGCAGTCCGGCGGCTGAACCGCTACCGAAAGGCCCTGCCATGTCCCTGGCGAACCCGGCGGACCGGCCGCGGCGCGACGTCGCCGTCAACCCGGTGTTCACCCGCGAACCGGTGTCGATACCGCGCGACCGGATGCCCGACGGGCAGTTGGACGCCGAGACCGCCTACCAGGTCGTGCACGACGAGCTGATGCTCGACGGCAACGCCCGGCTCAACCTGGCCACCTTCGTCACCACGTGGATGGAGCCGAAGGCCCGGGACCTGATGGCGGAGTGCGCCGACAAGAACATGATCGACAAGGACGAGTACCCGCGCACCGCCGAGCTGGAGCAGCGGTGCGTGCGGATGCTGGCCGACCTGTGGCACGCCGCCGACCCCGACCGGGCCACCGGGTGCTCCACCACCGGCTCCAGCGAGGCGTGCATGCTCGCCGGGCTGGCCCTCAAGCGGCGCTGGCAGCACCGCCGCCGCGCCGCGGGCCTGCCGGCGGACCGGCCCAACCTCGTGATGGGCGTCAACGTGCAGGTCTGCTGGGAGAAGTTCGCCAACTACTGGGACGTCGAGGCCCGGCTCGTGCCGATGGAGGGCGACCGGTTCCACCTGACCGCCGAGCGGGCCGTCGAGCACTGCGACGAGAACACGATCGGGGTCGTGGCCGTGCTCGGGTCCACGTTCGACGGCAGCTACGAACCCGTCGCCGACATCTGCGCCGCGCTCGACCGGCTGCTGGAGGAACGCGGGTGGGACGTCCCCGTGCACGTCGATGGCGCCTCCGGCGCGATGGTCGCCCCGTTCTGCGACCCGGACCTGGAGTGGGACTTCCGGCTGCCGCGGGTGGCCTCGATCAACACCTCCGGGCACAAGTACGGCCTGGTCTACCCCGGTGTGGGCTGGGTGGTGTGGCGCGACGTCGAGGCCCTGCCCGAGGACCTGGTGTTCAAGGTCAACTACCTGGGCGGCGAGATGCCGACGTTCGCGCTGAACTTCTCCCGGCCCGGGGCGCAGGTCGTGGCCCAGTACTACAACTTCCTGCGGCTCGGCCGGGAGGGGTACCGCCGCATCCAGCTCTACTGCCGCGACGTCGCGTCCGGCCTCGCCGACCGCGTCGCCGCGCTGGGGCCGTTCCGGCTGGTCACGGACGGCAGGCAGTTGCCGGTGTTCGCGTTCACCCTCGCCGCGGGTGAACGCGGCTACTCGGTGTTCGACGTCTCCGCCGCCCTGCGCGAACAGGGCTGGCTCGTGCCCGCCTACACCTTCCCCGCCGACCGGGAGGACCTGGCGGTGCTCCGGGTGGTCGTGCGCAACGGCTTCAGCCACGACCTCGCCGACCTCCTGGTGGACGCCCTGGGCCGGGCGCTGCCGCGGCTGCGCCGCCAGGACGGGCCGCAGCGCGGCGAGGAGTCGGCGTCCTTCTCCCACGGGGCCGACACGGCCCGGACCCACCACCGCCGGGCCCGCCACCGCGCCGCCGCTCCCGACCGGGGCCGGGGGTGAGGACGACTCGGGGGTGCGACCGGCGTGGCAGGGGCCGGGGCGTGGAGCGCGATCGGGGCCGCGACGGGAACCACCACCGCGACGCGTGCCGGGATTCGAGGTGACCCGGTGGCTCGTGCCGGATCGTGGCGGCGTGGCGTGGTTCGTGCCGGGGTGCGGCGGCTCGGACCGGGTGGGTGTCGCGCGATCGGAGCCGCAGCGGGGGAGTCGGGCGGGTGTGGCGCGCGATAGGGGCCGGGACGACTCGGCGGGGCGTTCCCGGGGAACGCCCCTTCCGGGGTCGCGGCGGTTCCGGCATTTCGTGGGCGGAATGTCCGGACCTTTTGTCCGGACATTTCCGCGAATGGGCGGCGGGCCGTCCCGTCACGTGCCGGCGGGTTCGCTCTCGTCCTGCTTCTTGTCGGCGGCCGCGGCCAGTTCGCGTTCCGCTTCGCGGTTGGCGAGGTACTGGCGGATGGAGTAGGCGAGCGCCGCCGCCCACAGGGCGTAGATGGCGATGTAGATCGGCGTGCGGACGCTGTCGGGGGCGTCGATCCAGTCGCTCTTGAGCAGGGTCCGGGTGTTGGTGAGGATGATCAGACCACCCACGGCCGAGCCGAGGACGCGCGGCGGGATGTGGCGGACGAGCCAGGCGGCGATCGGCGCGGCGATCACGCCGCCCAGCAGCAGGGCGAGCACCCAGGCGAAGTCCACGCCCTGGGAACCGAGGCCGAACAGGAAGCCGAGGCTCGCGGCGACGGCGACCAGGAACTCGCTGGTGTCGATCGAGCCGATGGTCTTGCGGGGCTCCAGGCGGCCGCTGGCGAGGATCGCCGGGGTGCCGACCGGACCCCAGCCACCGCCGCCGGTCGAGTCCACGAAGCCCGCGACCAGGCCGAGCGGGCCGAGGAACCGCTTGCGCAGCGGCTTGCCGAGGTTCTGCTTGGGCAGGCCGAACGTGGTGAAGCGGACCAGGATGTAGACGCCGAGCGCCAGCAGGACCAGCGACATGATCGGCGCGGCGACCTCGGTCGACAGGCTCGACAGGAACGTGGCGCCCGCGAAGGCGCCGACCGCGCCCGGCACGCCGATCTTGGCGACGACCTTCCAGTCGACGTTGCCGAAGCGCCAGTGGGCCAGGCCGGAGACCAGGGTGGTGCCGATCTCGGCGAGGTGCACGGTCGCGGACGCGGCAGCCGGGCTGGTGCCGATCGCCAGCAGGAGTGTCGTCGAGGTGACGCCGTAGGCCATGCCCAGGCTGCCATCCACCAGTTGGGCGCCCAGGCCCACAAGGGCAAGCAACACCAGTTGTCGCATCTCGCTGTCCGATCTCCGGGGTGGGGGATTCCCGAATCATCCGGGTCGGACACGTCTTCTCCAACAGCGTCCAAATATCGGGACGAAGGAAAGGAATCCGCGGAACCGGCCGGACTCTTGAACACCTCCTGCGGTCCCGCGGCCACGTCGAATGCGCCGTTCGAGGTGACATGTCGTTTGCGGACCGAACAATTTCTGTCGGAGACCGACTCAATTCACGGAAAAAGGCTCGGGGACCGACATGACGACGCCGGCGTCCGGCGGGTGGCGGCCACGTGCCGCACCGGCCTGGTCCGGACGGCGGCCGTCGGCCGGTGATCGCCACCGGGAGAATCGGGGTGTCGGAAGGGGGACGGGGTGCCGCGCACGGAACGGCCGCTGGTCGTGGAGGACACGCCGGTGCTGAGGTTCGCCGGCGACCTGCGGCGGCTGCGGCGCGAGGCCGGGTCGCCGTCCTACCGGGAGCTGGGCCGCCTGGCGAACTACTCGCCCGCCGCGCTGTCCGAGGCGGCGGCCGGGCGCAGGCTGCCGAGCCTGGCCGTGACCAGGGCGTTCGTCCGCGCGTGCGGCGGGGACGTGGAGGAGTGGACCGCCCGCTGGCGCGAGCTGTCGACCGAGGAGCCGCACGCCGGCGACGCGCCCTACGTCGGGCTGGCCGCGTACCAGGTGGCCGACGCCGACCGGTTCTTCGGCCGCGAGGCCGAGGTGGGCCGGCTGCTGGCGCTGGTGCGGGAACGGCCGTTCGTCGGGGTGTTCGGCCCGTCCGGCGCGGGCAAGTCGTCGTTGCTGCGGGCGGGGTTGGCCGCCCGGTGGGGTGAGCACATCGTCGTCACGCCCGGCCCGGACCCGATCACCGAGCTGGCCGCGGCGCTGGCCGGCGGGCGGTCCGCGGTCGACGTGCGGGCCGAGCTGGCCGCCGACCCCGAGCACCTGCGGGTGCTGCTGCGCCAGGCGGGCGACGACCTGCTGCTCGTGGTCGACCAGTTCGAGGAGGTCTTCACGCTCTGCGAGGAGACCGACCGCCGGTGGCTCGTCCGCGCGCTCACCCGCGCCGCCGGCGCGGCCCGCGTCGTCATCGGCGTGCGGGCCGACTTCTACGGGCACTGCGCCCGCCACCCCGAGCTGCTGGACGCGCTGCACCGCTCGCAGGCGCTCGTCGGGCCGATGAGCGCCGAACAGCTCCGCCGCGCGGTCGTCGAACCCGCGTCCCGGCGCGGCGCCTCGCTGGAGCACGCCCTGGTCGCGCGGCTGATCGCGGACGTCGCCGCCCAGCCGGGCGTGTTGCCGCTGGTGTCGCACGTGCTGGTCGAGACGTGGCGGCGACGGCGTGGCGCGGTGCTCACGCTGGCGGGGTACGAGGACGCGGGCGGCGTCGAGCACGCCCTGGCCCGCACCGCCGAACAGGTCTACGACGCGCTCGCCGAGCCGGACCGGGCGGCGGCGCGGCACGTGTTCCTGCGCCTGGTCGCCCCCGGCGACGGCACCGAGGACACCCGCCGCCGCGTCGCCCGCGCCGAACTCGACGCCGGCGACGCGCTGCTCGACCGGCTCGCCGCGGCCAGGCTGGTCACCGTCGACCGAGACACCGTCGAGCTGACCCACGAGGCGCTGCTGCGCGCGTGGCCGAGGCTGGTGGACTGGCTCGCCGAGGACCGCGACGCGCTGCGCGCCCACCGCAGGCTTACCCTGGCGGCCGACGCCTGGCACGCCCACGACCGCGACCCCGACGCCCTGCTGCGGGGCGTCCACCTCGACCAGGCCCGCCGCCTGGCGCCGCGCCTCAACGAGGCCGAACGGGAGTTCGTCGAGGCGGGACTGGCCGCCGAACGCGAACGCGAGGCGTTGCGCAGACGGGGCGTGCGCCGGCTGCGGCGGCTCGTCGCCTGCCTCGCCGCGTTCGCCGTGCTGCTGGCCGCCACCGCCGCCTACGCGGTCACGGCCCAGCGCGCCGCCACCCGCGAGCGCAACCAGGCGCTGTCGCTGCGGGCCGCCGACGCCGCCCTGGACCTGCTGGCCCGACCGCGTGACGCGGCGGCGCTCGCGTTGGCCGCCTACCGCGTCGCCCCGACCGCCCAGGCACGTGACGCGCTGCTGCTGGCCCGTGCGGCGCGCACCGCCACCACGCCGGGCGAGCGATACGCGAAGGTGCCCGGAGCCCGCACCGTGACCCAGGTGTTCGACGCCGATTCCGAGCAGACGGTCTACCGCCTCTGGGACGACGGCCGGCCGGCGGCGCAGATCGGGCTGGGACGCGAGGGCTTCCTCGCCGCGTTCAGCGCGGACGAGCGCACCGCGCTCGCGGTCGTCGGCCGCGACGCGTTCGAGGTCTGGGACCTGGGCGACGTGCACGCCCCGCGGCGGACCGCGAGCATGGCGCAGTGGCCGTTCCCGCGCGGCATCGACGCGGCGGGCACCCTCCTCACCGCGGTGGAGGACGGCGTCGCGGTCCACTGGCGGCCCGGCGACCCCACCCGCACCCGCCTGCCCGGCGAGGGCGTCGAGGAGGCCGTGCCGCTGGCGGACGGCGCCGGCGTGGTGGTGGCGCGCCGCGACGGCGACCGGCGCGTGGTGGAGGTGCGGTCGTTGGACGGGCGCACCACCCCGGTCCTGGACCGGCCCGGCCGGGTGCTGCTCGTGCCGGGGCCGGGCGGCCTGCTCGCCGTCACCGACGTCGACCGGGACCACCTGACGGTGGTCGACGTGGCGGACGGGTCCCGGGCGCTGCTGGAGGCGGACGGCGTGTCGCGGGACGCGCTGGTGGAGTTCTCCGGCGACGGCCGGGCCGTCAGCGCGGCGCACGACGACGCGCTGTGGTTGTGGGACCTGACCGGCGGCCGCGAGCCGTTGTCGCTGCGCGTGCCGGGGGTGGAGTTCTCCGGGACGCGCTACGACCCGGCCAGTGCCGAACTGCTGCTGCTGACCTCGCGCGACGGCGCCTTGTGGCGGCTCTCGCCGGACGTCGACCGGGTGATCGGCGACGTGTGCGCCGACCCGGCCGACGTCGACTGGGCGGCGCACTTCCCCGACGTGCCGCGACAGCCGCTGTGCCCCTGACCGTGTGTCTTCCGGGCTGTCCGCCGTGCCCGTGGCTTCCGCGGGCTGCTCAACCCGTGACGGCGTCGGGCGGGGTGGACACCCGACGCCGTCCGCGGGCCGTCAGCCGATCCGGTACGCCCGGATCACGGTCTGGCTCAGCGAGCCGCCCCGGTCGTCGCCGGCGTGCACGCGCAGCGACGCGAAGGCGCCCGGCAACGCCCGGTTGCCCACCAGCGCCGTGCGACCCAGCACCGGGAGGTCGGCCCAGCTCGCCCCGTCGTCGTAGGAGACCTCCACCCGGAAGTGGCGCAACGGCGGGTTGTCCACCCCGCGCTGCCGGTCCACCACGAGCGGCACGAGCAGGGGCCGGTTCGCGGGCGCGCTGCCCGTGGCGTCCAGCTCCGGGGTGAACCGCACGACCGACATCGGCAGCCGCCGTTCCCGGGTGGTCGTGGTCGAGCGGAACGTCCAGTCCACCTCGATGCGCGTGCTGAAGTCCGAGACCTCCGGGGCCCGCGTCACCTCGGTGCGCACCCGGAACACCCCCGGCCCCGGCGGCACCGCGAACACCCCGTGCCCGTTGTTGTCGTTCTCGCCCACCAGCTGCCCGTCGCGGTACAGCGCGGTCCGCGCGGACGTGGTCAGCGAGTACCCCTCGTTGCCCTCCCGGTCGCCGAACAGCGACAGCGACAGCGCCACCTCGTTCCCGGCGCGGGTCAGGTTCGGGTAGCCGCGGGTGTACATGACCGGGCCGATCACGGGAGCGCCGAAGGACCGGTCGTAGGTCCGGCCCGCGCCGTACCGCTCCTCGTTGCCGCTCATCAGACCTCCGTCGTCGATGTAGGCCGTCTCCCAGGTGGTGTCCGGTGTCGTGAACCTGGTCGTGGGCGACGAGGTGACCTCGGTCAGGAACCCGGGGCTCAGCGCGCCCGACGGCGCGACGACGTCGCCGAACAGCAACCGGGGTCCGCCCTGCTGCTTCAGCGCGGGTCCGATCGTGGTCCGCACCACCGCGAGGTCGGCCGGGCGCGGCTTCCGGACGAACCCGTCGGGCACCCGGCCCTGCTCGGTCCAGCCGAGCCAGTAGGGCCCGGACGGGCTCGCGTACTCGGCGGTCACGAACACGTCCAGCCCGTCGGGCAGCGCCGGCCCCGCGTGGCCGACCCGCGTCCCCGCCGGGAAGCGCCCGGGGTGGTACACGTCCACGCTCACGGCGTCGTCGCCGAGCCGGCGCTCGACCACCAGCCGGTGCGGGCCGGGCACCGCCGCCGGGTCGGGCGCGGCGACCTCCAGCGGCCCGGCCGAGCGGGCGTCGAAGACGACGTGCGTCGGGCCCTCGACCCGCAGGTCGGGCCGCGTGACGATGGTGTGCGGCCCGCCCTCCGGCCCCAGCAGGGCCTGCGCCAGGTAGTCGCCCTTGGGCAGCCGCACGGACCCGCCCCGCACATAGGTGTGCGCGCCGGTGGCCAGGTTCACCAGGGTGGTGAACCGCCGGTCCCCGTTCGCGCCGGGGTGGTCGAGGGTGACCGGGTGACTCTCGACCTCGCGGTTCAGCCCGACCGGCGTCCGCAGCACCTCCGTGCCGGCCGCGGTGGCCACGACGGTGGCCGACTGCGGTCCGTCCGCGGTCGTCTGCCGGGGGTCGCCGGTGACCGCGACCTCGGCGACGCCGCCCGCCGGGACGGTGACCCTCGCCGGGGAGACCGAGAACACCGGCCCCGTGACCCGCACGTCGAGCGTGACCGGCTCCGCGCCGTCGTTGCGGTAGCGCAGGGGTTTCGTGGCGGGCACGTCGTCGTCGTGCGGCCACTCGTGCCGGCCGAGGACCACGGACGTCGGCTCGCTGGTGAGGGTGGCGGACAGCGCGGCGGCGATGTCCAGGCGGCCCGAGCCCTGCTCGTGGACGCCCAGCGCCGGGTTCGGCCGGGCCGAGGCGGTCAGCGCCGCCTTGAGCCGCGTGCCGCTCCAGTCGGGGTGCCGCTGCGCCAGCAGGGCCGCCGCGCCCGCGACGTGCGGCGAGGCCATCGACGTGCCGGACAGCGCCATGTGCTGCTCACCGACCGGCATGCCGAGGGGCGCGCCGCCGGCGGCCCTGGCCGCGACGATGTCCACGCCCGGGGCGGTGAGGTCGGGCTTGATCGCGCCGTCGGCGACCCGCGGGCCGCGGGCGGAGAACACCGCGAGCGAGTCGTCGCGGTCCACCGCGCCGACGGTCAGCGCGGCGTCGGCCGTGCCGGGGGAGAGGACGGTGCCGGCCGGCTCTTCGCCGGTGTTGCCCGCGGAGACGACGAACAGCGTGCCGTGGCTCGCGGACAGCGCGTCCACGGCCGCCTCCACCGGGTCCACCTCGTCGCCGGCCGGGAGGCCGAGGCTGATGTTCACCACCTTCGCGCCCTGCTCCGCGGCCCAGCGCATCCCCTCGATGATCGCGGACTCCGGGCAGGAGCCGAGGCTGTCGCACACCTTCGCGTCGAGCAGCCGGGCGTCCGGCGCGACTCCCCGGTAGGGCGCGCGGTGGCTCGCGATCGTGGCGGCGACGTGCGTGCCGTGGCCGTAGTGGTCGATCCCGTCCTGCTCGTGGGTGAAGTCGCGGCCCGCGACCTCCCGCCCGGCCAGGTCGGGGTGGTCGCCGTCCACGCCCGTGTCGACCACGGCGACCGTCACGCCCGCGCCGGTCAGCCCCGCCGCCCACGCCGTCGGTGCGCCGACCTGGGCCGTGCTGCGGTCCAGCAGCGGGCGCGCCACCCCGTCCAGCCAGACCTTGCCGTCGCCCCCGGGCAGGTCCGGCCACCCGGTCGCCTTCGGCACCTCGGCGGCCACCGCGTCCACGGCGGGCAGCGCGTCGGCCACCCGCGCGCCCGACGGCGGGCGGCGTCCGGAGACGATCACCGGCACGGTGTCGCGCCGCGCGTCGTCGTACCCGGCCTCGACCAGCCCGGTGACGTCGAACAGCCGCCGGTCCACGCGGCCCTCGGCCAGCGCGGCGGTCACGTCCGCGGGGACGACCCGGACCCGTCCGGCGTGCCTGGTGACCTGGAACGAGATGTGCTCGCGGTGCGGGCCCGGGGTGATCGAGGCGACGCGGTCGCGGTCGAGGACGACGCGGTCCCCGGTCACGAGCGTGACGGTTTTCCGCTCGTGCGTTGTCGTCGTCGCTGCTGCTGTCGTGCCCGCTGCTGTCGTGCGCGGTGTCGTCGTGGCCGGTGTCGTCGTCGGGTCTGGTGTTCCGCCCGGTGCGGCGTGGGCGGGTGCCGGCGCGGTCGCCAGCACGGCGGTCAGCGCCAGCGCCACTGCTCTTCGCGCCACTGGACCTCCTGGTGGTGGGGGAGAACCCGGGCCGCCGGCGGTGGACGCGGCCCGGGTTCGTCGTTCGGTGGCGAGTCAAGCGGCGCAGCGGGTGTTCAGGTTCGGGCCGGGCGGGCTGAACAACGTGTTGTGAACACCGACCTGCGGGAACGCGCCGCGTGGCGGAGTTCGGGCGGGCGGTGGAATCCGGGCGGGCAGCGGAGTTCGGGCGGGCGGCGGAGTTCGGGCGGGCGGCGGAGTTCGGGCGGGCGGCGGAGTTCGGGCGGGCGGCGGAGTTCGGGCGGGCGGCGGGATGGGGGCGGTGGCGGGATCCGGGTGGCGGTTCCTGCCGTGGTGCGGCGGCACATGGAAGGCGCTTTCCGGCGTCGTGGAGCGGCGTGGTCGCCGTCACGCCGCCGCAGCCGTGACGTGCCACCCGATCGAGCAGTTCACCCACCTGTTCGGGCGTTGTCCCGCTCCGCCGAACGCCCCCATCCTGTGTGCTGCCCGACCTGCTGACCCGACGACGCGCGGAGGTTTCGTGCCGGCCAACGACCTGCTCAAGGCGAAGATCAACCACGGGTTCGACCACCTGGACGTCGACGGCGACGGACTGCTCACCGAGCAGGACCACGTGCTGATGGGCGCGCGGGCCGCCAAGGCGCTCGGGCACGCGCCCGACTCGCCCGAGGAGCGGCGCATCCGCGACGCCTACCTGCGGATCTGGCACGAGCTGCACCTGCCCCGCATCCCCGGCGGCGGCACGTCCATCTCGCGCGAGCAGTTCCTGGCCTCCACCGGCGCGCTCGCCGACGACCCCGAGGCCGCCCGCGACAGCGTCGGCGCGCTCGCCGAGGCGTTCCTCGCCATCGCCGACACCGACGTGGACGGCCGCGTGAGCCCCGCCGAGTTCCTGGCGTTCCAGCGCGGCCACTTCCCCGACCTGACCGAGGAGGAGGCCGCCGAGGCGTTCGAGCACCTGGACACGGACGGCGACGGCCACCTCACCCCCGAGGAGTTCGTCAACGCCTGCGTGGAGTTCTGGTCCAGCACCGACCCGGACGCGCCGGGCAACTGGTGGATGGGCCGCCCCACGGCGTGACCCCGCGCAGCCGGACCACAACAGTGCCGCAACAGGGCTCGCGTATCCCTGTTCCCAGGAGGACGGCACGAGGGGGAACGGGAAGATGCGCAGGGTTCTACCAGGGGTGGTCGCCGCCGCGACGGCGCTGATGCCGGTGGCGGTGACCACCGCGACCGCGCGGGCCGCGTGCACGCCGGAGGTGGCCATCCACGACACGGGGCAGTACGAGGGCAGCCTGAACGCGGCCAACGCGCTGGTGTTCACCGTGGACGTGGCGCCGGGGTGCGGCGATCCGGGCACGGTGGCGTACCGGACCAAGGTCGTCGCCGAGGGGAAGGGCTGGGCCGCTCCGCCGGGCGACTACACGGCCGTGCAAGGCGTGCTCCAGGTGGGGCAGGGGCCGCTCGCCGTGGCGGTGCCGCTGGTGTCCGACCCGGACGCGGAAGGCGACGAGGTGGTCGTGGTCGAGCTGCACGACCCGCAGGGCGTCGCCATCGCCGGGGCCGGGATCGCCTACGGCACCGTGCTGGACGACGACTCCATGGGGATGTCGCTCGACGGCGGCAAGATCTGCTGGGAGCCGGAGGCCGTGGACATCCCGGTGGACATCACGGCCGCGCCCGAGGCGCCGGTGACGGTCGACTTCGAGGTGTTCGGCGGCACGGCGGTCGCCGGGGTGCACTACGCGCCGGTCCGGGGGACGCTGACGATTCCCGCGGGCGCGCCGGGCGGCGTGATCCGGGTGCCGCTGCTGCCGGGCGCGGACCGCGAGCCGGACCGGTACTTCCTGGTGCAGCTGTCGAACCCGTCGGCGGGGACGATCGGGGTCGGCCGGGCGGCGGTGACGGTGCGGCCCCCGGCCTGAGCGGTGGTCACGGCCTGATCGGTGGCGCCGGCCCCGACGACCGGCGGCCCGGCGGCGGAACGCACGAACCCGCCGCCGGGCCTGGACCTTCCAGGGTGCTGCGCGCCGGCCGGCGGGTCGTCGCCCGCTGCGCGCCGGGCCGCCGGTGGTCACCGCCTCCCGGTCGTCACGCGGTGAGCGCCGGGGCGTCCGGGACGGCGGTGGCCTGTTCGTCCAGCCGTGCCGCGATCCGCCGGTGGTGCGCGGCGGCGGCCGGGTCGCCCGACCGGTCCGCCAGGTCGGCGAGGTCGCGGTGGACGTCGGCCTCCTCGTGGTGGTCCGGCACGCGTTCCCGCACGGCCAGCGCGGCGCGCAGGTGCTCACGGGCGGCGTCGAGGTCGCCCGCGAGCAGCCGCGCGCGGCCGAGGTGGCGCAGCGCCGAGGACTCGCCGTGCCGGTCGCCCACCTCGCGGCTGATGGCCAGGGCCTGCTCGAACAGGGCCGGCGCGGTGGCGTGGCGCCCGCCGTCGAGGTGCGCGAGGCCGGTGTCGAGCAGCGTCTCCCACTCCAGCCAGCGGTCGCCGATGTCGCGGCTGATCGCCAGCGCGCGTTCGAAGTGCGCCAACGCCCGCTGCCGGTCCCCGATCCCCAGGTACGCCTCGCCGAGGGTGTCGAGCGTGCCGGCCTCCAGCCGGGCGTGGCCCAGCTCGCGCAGCCGGCCCAACGCCTCGTGCAGCGGCGTGAACGCCAGCTCGGGCCGGCCCATCCGCACGTAGGTGTGGCCGAGGTTGCGCTGGGCCAGCGCCCGCCCCAGGTCGTGCCCGGCCGCCGTGGTGTGCTCCACGGCCAGGTGGTGCGCGGCCACGGCCCGGTCGAACCGGCGCAGCTCGGCGTGCACGTTGGCGATGTTGTTGTAGATGTGCCCCTGCGCTTCCAGGTCGCCGAGGTCTTGGGCGACCGCCAGCGCGCGGGCGCCGGCGGCCAGCGCCTCGGGGAGCCTGCGGGTCATGAAGTGGGCGACGCCGAGCGCCCGCAGCATCTCCGCCTCGGCCGCCCGGTCGCCGAGTTCGCCCGCGGCCGCCGCGCCGTGCCGGCACAGCTCGACGCGGTCGTGCCAGTGGCCGGTGGCGTCGTAGAACGCGGTCAGCAGCGCGGTGAGCTGCCAGGCCGCGGCGAGGTCGCCGCGGTCGCGGGCGTGCGCCACGACCGGGACCAGGTTGGGCCGCTCGGCCTCCAGGAACGCCAGCGCCGCCCGCCTGTCCGACGCGAACGCGGGCTCGGCCGGGACGTGCCGCAGCGTCGGGGTGACCTGGCTGCGGTCGGGGTCGATCAGCCGGCTCGCCCGGAACGCCGCCGCGAGGTACCAGTCCACCAGCCGCTCCGCGCCGTCGTGGCCGGGTTCGTCGGCGCGCACCCGGTCGCGGGCGTACTCCCGGACCAGGTCGTGGAACCGGTGGCGGCCGTGGGCCGCGGGCAGGACCAGGTGCGAGGCGGCCAGCTCGGCCACGGCCCGCCGACCGGCCGCGCCGGGCAGGCCGCACACGGCCGCCGCGAGGTCGCCGCCGAACGTCGGCCCGGGGTGCAGGCCGAGCCCGCGGAACACCCGCGCCACCGCCGCGGGCAACGGCCGGTAGGCGCTGCCCAGCACGGTCCGCACGGTGCGGGAGTCGCCCACGACCGCCAGCCCGTCCAGCCGTGCCGAGTCGGTCAGCTCGGCGGCGAACGCGGCCACCGCGCCGGCGGGCCGGCCGACCAACCGGGCGGCGGCGATGCGCAGGGCCAGCGGCATCCCGCCGCACAACCGGGCCAGCTCGGCCGCGGCGGCGGGCTCGCGGGCCACCCGGTCGTGCCCGATCACGCTGCCGAGCAGGCCGACCGCGTGGTCCTCGCGCAACGCCGGCACGCCGACGAACCGGGCGGCGTGCCGGGTGGCCAGCGCGGCCAGGTCCTGCCTGCTGGTGAGCAGCAGCAGGCTGCCGGGTCCGGGCGGCACGAACCGCAGCACGTCGTCCACACCGGCCACGTCGTCCAGCAGCACCAGGTACCGCTTGCCGTGCAGCAGCGACCGGTACAGCGCGGCCTGCTCGTCGGGCTCGCCGGGGATCCGGTCGTCGGGCACGTCCAGCGCCCGCAGCAGGTGCGTGAACACGTCGCGCTCGGGCAGGCGCAGCTTCGGGTCGTGCCCGCGCAGGTCCAGGTGGAGCTGCCCGTCGGGGAACCGGTCGGCGACGCGGTGCGCCCACTCGACGGCCAGCGACGTCTTGCCCATGCCCGCGGTCCCGGAGACGACCGCGACCGGGAAGCCGTCGCGCGCGTCGGGCGGCGCGAGCACCCGGTCCAGCTCGGCCAGCTCCGCGTCGCGGCCGGTGAAGTGGCCGACCCGCGCGGGCAGCTGGCGCGGCGGCACGGCGGCCACGGGTGGGGGCGGGGGCGCGTCCAGCACGGGTTCGCGGCGCAGGATGGCGGTGTGCAGGGCGACCAGCTCCGGCCCGGGGTCGACGCCGAACTCGTCGGCCAAGGTGCGGCGCAGGCGGGCGAACGCGTCCAGCGCGTCGGTGTGCCGCCCGCAGCGGTGCAGCGCGAGCATGTGCAGCCGGACCAGGCGTTCGGTCGTGGGGTGGCGGGCGAGCAGGCGTGGCAGCTCCAGCACGGCGGCCTCGTGGCCGCCCGCGCGGATCTCGGCCTCCCACAGGTCCGCCACGGCGGACAGCCGCAACGCGTGCAGGCGCTCGACCTCGTGCTCGCCCCACGCGTTCAGGTCGGTGCCCGCGAACGCGTCACCCCGCCACAGGCCGACCGCCTCGCGCAGCGCCGCCACCGCCCGGTCCACCGCGCCGCCCGCCAGCGCCGCCCGGCCGGTCGACGCCAGCCGCTCGAACCGGTGCGCGTCCACGTGCTCGCGCGGCACCTCCAGGGCATAGCCGGGGTTGCGCGTGGCCAGCGCCTCGGGCACGCCGCACGCGGCCAGCGCCTGGCGGATGCGCGCGACGTGGCTGTGCAGGGTGCGCAACGCGGTGCGCGGCGGGTCCTCGCCCCACAGCACGTCCACCAGCCGTGACGCGGACAGCACTTCGCCGGCGTGCAGGGCGAGCACCCCCAGCACCACCCGCTGCCGGCCGCCGGCCAGTGCCGCGGCGCCCCCGGAACCGTGCGCGCAGACCGGGCCCAGTACCCGGAGGTCGGACCGGGCCGGCGTCACAACCGCGCCACAACCGCAGGACAACGACACCTCCGTAGACCTGTCGGCGACGGGCGGACAGGGATCGCCCGGCAACCGAGGGGAGAGCTGTGATGAGTGCACACCTGCGTAGTCGTCCGAACCGGACATGGCGCTACGCGCTGCCCGCCGTCCTGGTGACCGCCGCCGTGGCCGCGACGCTCGTGCCGGGCCAGGCCGCGGCCGCGACGGTCGAGGAGGACCAGGACTTCGCGCCGGTCACCGCGGTGGACCCGACCCGCACCGACCCGGAGGTGCTGGCCGTCACCGCCGCCGCGGCGGACGCCCTGGAGTACTCCACCGCCGTCGTGGCGGCCGACCCGACCAGGGCGTACCCGGAGGGCACGGTCGAGGCCACGCTGCGGGCCGGGCTGCTGACCCTGCCGCCGGAGGCGCTGCGCGAGGCGACCCGGTCGGCGCAGGCGCTGGTGACCGCCGACGTCGTGACCAGGGTGGCCGAGTTCGGCCAGTACGGGCGCAACGACTGGACGACGCACGCCCGACTGGGGTTCGCGGGCGTGTTCCGGGCCGAGACCGTGCCGGTGGACCGGGCGGCCCTGACCGCCCGGCTGACCGAGCAGGCCGACCGGTTGGCGGCCGAGGGGCGGGAGGCCGAGGGCAAGGTCGCCGAGGAGGCGCGCCGCCTGGGCGTGGACCCGGCGGGCATCAAGCGGGTCAAGGCGCTCGCCCTGGACATCTCGTCGGTGAAGTGCGTCCACGAGACGTGGGACGGGTCGGCCGACGACGAGATCTCGATGGGCGGCGTCACCGTCGGGTCGGACGGGGTGACCACCAAGATCGGGCCGTTCAAGGTGCACGACGACATGGACACCGGCGACATCGTCGTCTACGACAACGGCGGCCGGCGGTTCTCCACGCTGGACATGACCCAGCCCGGCGTGTGGCCGCGGGTCTACGGGCACAGCGTGTTCCTCGCCGAGCGGGACCCGTTCGGCGGGTTCTCCGACGCGCTCACCAAGGCGTGGGCGCAGGTCAAGGAGTACGTCCAGGCCGCGATCGCGGTGCTGGTCGGCGGGGTGCTCTCGCCCTACCTGGGCCCCGCCATCGCCGCCGCGCTCGGCAAGGCCGTCGCGTGGCTGGTGACCGTCTTCATCGGCTGGCTGCTCAAGCTCATCAAGGACGACGTCTTCGCGCCGCAGCACGTGAACGTCAAGCTGCCCTCCAACGCCGCGTTCTTCTACGAGAACCCGGTCCACCTGGGGTGGACGGACTACCGCTCGCCGGCCATGTCCGCCTGGTACAAGGGGCACGGCGGCGGCAACTACCGGGTCAACGCGCACCTGGAAGTCATCCCCTGACCGACGACCACGGGCCGGGCTCCGCACGGGGCCGGCCGACCAGGGCGAGGGTGCCGCGGGCGGTGGGCGGGCTGGACTACGCGGCCAACGCCGACGCGCGGCCGGCCGGGCGGGTTTCGGCGCAGGGGCGGGGACGGTCCGGTGCGCGGCTTCCGACGAGGAGGGGCCGCAGCCGACGACGATCCGCGACC
>NZ_JBHYXZ010000025.1:44009-75537 GCF_042752395.1 Actinosynnema sp. NPDC059335
GCCGGGGGGGGTGGGCGCGGGTCTGGGGGCCCCCCCCCCCCCCCGCGGTCGGCGTCAGTCGGCGGGTTCGCCGGAGGGTGCGGGGAGGGTGGCCCCGAGGCGGACGGGGGTGCCGAAGTTGGGCGTGCCGTCCGGGTTCCAGGTGAACTTCTGGGCGCGGGTGGAGCGGTTCATGTCGCAGCCGCCGCCGGCGGAGTCGTTGGCGTGGTAGACGATCCAGTCCTCGGTGCCGTCGGGGGACTTGAAGAACCCGTTGTGGCCGGGGGCGTAGACGCCGTTGGCGTCGTTGCGCTGGAACACCGGGTTCGGCGACTTGGTCCAGTGCGCCCGGTTGAGCGGGTCGGTGCCGGTCAGGGTGAGCAGGCCCAGCTTGTAGTCGGGACCCCAGCACGCGCTGGCCGAGTACACGATCATCGTGCGCCCGTTGTGGTACAGCGGCTCGGCGCCCTCGTTCACCGGCGCGGTCTGCCGCTCCCACGCCAGCGTCGGTTGGGAGATCGTGCGTCGCGCACCGCTGATGGTCCAGGGGTTGGACAGCGGGGTGATGGTCAGCGACTGCGTGCCGTCCATGGCGCTGCCCATCAGGTAGAGCCGGCCGTTGTGCTGGAGGATGCTGGGGTCCAGCTCCCACGTGCTGCCCAGGTCCGCCTTGAAGGTGTAGGGGCCCAGGGGATCGGCGCCGGCGGACTCCAGCACGTGCAGGCGTTGGGTGGGGTTGTAGTCCGGCACGTTCTGCCCGGCCACGTAGTACAGGTACCAGCGGCCGTTGATCAGGTGGAACTCCGGGGCCCACATGTTGCAGCACCCGTTGGGCCTGCCGGCCAGGTTGAACACCACCTGGTCGGCCGCGGTGGACAGGCCCGCGAGGGTGCGGGAGCGGCGCATGGTTATGGTGGAGTTCCAGGTGGTGGTGGCGAGGTAATAGTAGCCGTTGTGGTACTGCAGCCACGGGTCGGGGCCGTTGCGCTTGATCGGGTTGGCGAACGTCCCGGATCCCGCGCCGCCCAGCTTCACCAGCTGCCACTGCTGGTTGGCGCCGCCGGTGTCGGGCCACTGGATGACCTGCGCGCCGTCCGCGGTGGAGAAGTCCAGCACGTCCACCGCCTTGCCGCTCGCGCGGTTGAGCAATCGCACGAACCCGCCGTCGGAGTCGGCGAGCCGGAACTGCTGGCCGGTGCGGTTGGCGTCGGTGTTCTGCACCAGCCCGGCGCGGTCGGCGGTCGAGCCGAACTCCAGCACCTTGCCGCTGTGCCGCGACCTCAGCCGGTAGTACCCGCCGCCGGAGTCCACGAACTGCCACTGCTGCCACGCGCCGTCGTTGCGCGCCCACTGCACGATCGGCGCGCCGTCGTTGGTCGCCAGGTTGTAGACGTCCAACGCCTTGCCGCTGTTCCGGTTCACCAGCACGTAGGAAGCGCCGGTGTCCACCACGGCCGCGGAGGCCGCCGGTGGCACGGCCGAGGTGATCCCGCCGACGAGCGCGGCGGTGGCCATCAGGACGAGCGGGACGCGGCGTGGTGCCCGCGATCCCCTGGTGGTCGTCGTTGTCACGGTGCTCTCCCTGCGTCGTTGCACGGGGGTGGTCGTCAGTGGACGTACGCGCCGTTGGGGAAGGCGGTGCGGTCGGTCGAGGTCTTCGGCGAGATGCCGTTCCCGGTGTGCGCGACCAGGTAGCTGCCGTCCGGGCGCTTGACCACGCTGGGGTCGTGCACGCCGATGTCGCCGGTCACGCGACCGGGCGCGGGGTAGGCCGACGCGGGCGGCGTGATCGCGACCGTCACGGCGGCCGTCGTCAACAGGGCTGTGGCGAGTTTTCTCAGTGCAGCCACGGTGTCCTCTTCGATCGGTTGAGCGGAGCGGTGGCGGCGGCGTGGTGCGCTGTCCGGCCCGACGGGCGGGAGCGCTCCCGGAACGATACGAGCCGTGATCGACGCGGGCAAGCCTGGATTGTTATCGCTAACAGCTGTGAGAGGGGTCGAATCGGTTCGACTCTGAATCGCTAACAACCGGCGTCATCAGGGACTATGAAGTTGCGCAACTTTCCCGAAGGCGCGCTGTGTCGATCATGATGTTATCGACAACATGAGACACCCCCCGGTGGTGGTTGAGCGCCTTAGGTCGGCAGCGGAGATCGCCGACGGAGACGGCGGCGGCGGGGCACGGGCGGGAGGTGGAGATTCTGCGCCCGCTCGACGTGGACCCGCGGGTGGTGGTCGCCGAGCCGAGCGCCCGGTTCGGTGTGGCGCAAGGGATCCGGTCGGCGTTGGGTGCAGGGGCGCCGTCGGGTCGGGTGGCATCGCAAGGAAAGCGTCAGGTTCGCCGACGCCACGACGCGGCAGAATCGGGCCGGGCCGCGCAACGCCGTGCGGCCGCCATCGTCGGGGGAGGATCGGATGTCGCGGGCCGCGGGGAGGTCCGCGACGTCGTTCGGCGCGGTGCTGGGTCTGGTGGCCGGGCTCTGGCTCGTGATGGCGCCGTTCGCGCTGCGCTACCCGATGACCGGGGGTGACCTGGACCGGCAGTGGACGACCGTCCTGGCCGGCAGCGCGGTGCTGGTGTGCTCGCTGGTCCACGCCCTCGCGCCCCGGGAGACGCCGTGGCTGCCGCTGGTGCTGCTCGCGGTCGGCGCGTGGTTGACCGTCACGCCGCAGGTGGAGGAGTACGCCGTGGCGCGTGCGGCGGCCAATGACACGATCACGGGCGCGGTCGTGGTGCTCGCGGCGGTGATCGCGGTGATCGGGACGGTGGTGGCACGCGCGCACCGTGACCGGACGTCCTGAGCGTTCGTCAACTCGAGTGAATCGTCGGGTGTTCGTCAGGTGTGATCCCGTCGCGGTGGGCCACGATGGGGTCTCATGTTGTGCTCTGAGCGGCCGGTGACGCCGCACGTCCGCCGTCGACGCCACGTTCTGTCCGAAGTAGACGGAGGCCGTCCGCGGGGACGGCTCCGGCCCGAGCGGTCCGGGGTGGTGCGGTGAGCTTCTTCGACTTCGTCGCCGACCGGTGGCACCGCCTGGCGGTCGAGGCCCTGTTGCACGTCAGCGCCGTGGTGCAGTGCTCACTGATGGCCGCGCTGCTCGGCGTGGCGATCGGGGTCGCGGTGTACCGCAGCACGCTCGGGTCGGCCGCCGCCACGGCGTTGACCGGCGCGGTGCTCACGATCCCGTCGTTCGCACTGCTCGGCCTGCTGATCCCGGTGCTGGGCCTGGGCGTGCAGCCGACCGTGGTCGCGCTGGTGCTGTACGGGCTGCTGCCCGTGGTGCGCAACACGATCGTCGGCCTCGGCGGCGTCGACCACGCGGTGCGCGACGCGGCGCGCGGCATCGGGATGAGCCGCGTGGGCGTGCTGGCCCGGGTCGAGCTGCGGCTCGCGTGGCCCGCGATCCTCGCCGGCGTCCGCGTCGCCACGCAGATGCTGATGGGCATCGCCGCGATCGCCGCCTACGCCCGGGGCCCCGGTCTCGGCGTGGAGATCTTCGCCGGGCTCACCAGGGCCGGCAGCGCGAACGCGACCAACCAGGCCGTCGCCGGGACGCTCGGCATCGTCGTCCTCGCGCTGGTCCTGGACGGGATCTTCGCGGTCATCGGCCGGTACACCGTCTCCAGGGGGATCCGTGGCCAGTGAGATCGAACTCGTCGAGGTGACCAAGCGCTACCCCGGCGTGGCGACGCCCGCCGTGGAGTCGGTCAGCCTGACCGTCCCGGCGGGGGAGACGGTGGTGCTCGTCGGTCCGTCGGGGTGCGGCAAGACCACCACCATGCGGATGATCAACCGGTTGATCGAGCCGACGTCCGGCCGGATCACCATCGACGGCCGCGACACCAGGTCGCTCGACCCGGACCGGCTGCGCCGCGGCATCGGGTACGCCATCCAGCAGGCCGGGCTGTTCCCGCACCTGACGGTCGGCCAGAACGTCGGCGCGGTGCCGCGCCTGCTGGGCTGGAGCCGCACCAGGGTCGCCGAGCGGGTGGACGGGATGCTCGACCTGGTCGGGCTCGACCCGGCCGCGTTCCGCGACCGCTACCCGCGACAGCTCTCCGGCGGCCAGCAGCAGCGCGTCGGCGTCGCCCGCGCCCTGGCCGCCGACCCTCCGGTGCTGCTGATGGACGAGCCGTTCGGCGCGGTGGACCCCATCACGCGCGGCAACCTGCAGGACGAGCTGCTGCGGCTGCAGGCGGAGCTGCGCAAGACGATCGTGTTCGTCACGCACGACTTCGACGAGGCGGTGAAGGTCGGCGACCGGATCGCCGTGCTGGGACCGCGGTCGGCGGTGCTCCAGTACGACACACCCGAGGCGATCCTGGCCAACCCGGCGGACGAGACGGTCGCCGGGTTCGTCGGCGCGGGCGCGTCGCTCAAGCAGCTCCGGCTGCGCCGGGTCCGCGAGGTGGAGCTGGGCCGGGCGTTGACCGCGTCGGTGGACGACGAGCCGGCCGAGGTCGGCCGCCGGCTGGCGGAGGCCGGCCGGGCGCACGCGCTGCTGCTGGACGCCCGCGAGCGGCCGGTGAGCTGGGTGCGCGCGGCCGACCCGAGGCAGCGGCGGCCCGTCGGCGGCTCCGTGACGCTCCAGTCGACGCTCCAGGACGCCCTGGAGGCCATCCTCACCGAGGGCGGCACGGCCGTCGTCACCGGCGCGCGTGGCGAGTACGTCGGCGTGGTGGAGATGGACGCGGTGATCGACACCGTGCGGAAGCTGCGCGACGACCGCGCGGAGGTGACCCGGTGACCCGCGCGGCCGGCTCGCGGTCCGAGCGGTTCCGCCTGTGGGCGCAGCCGGTCGCCGTCGTGGTGCTCGTGGGCGGGGTGCTCGCCTGGGCGTTCACCCGCGACCTCGACTCGATCGAGCGGCAGAGCCTCACCGTGCCCGCACTCGCGTCGGCGACCTGGGACCACCTGGTGATCAGCCTCGTGGTGACCGCGCTGGTGCTGGTGGTGGCGGTGCCGCTGGGCGTCGTGCTCACCCGGCGGTGGGCCCGCCGGGCGGCCCCGGTGTTCCTCGCCGTCGCCACGATCGGCCAGGCGTCGCCCGCGGTCGGGATCCTGGTGCTGTTCTTCCTGGTGTCCGGCCTGGAAGGGCTGTGGGCGGCGGTGCTGCCGATCGCGTTCTACACGCTGCTGCCGGTGCTGCGGAACACGGTGGTGGGCCTGCGGGGCGTCGACCCGGCCCTGGTGGACGCGGGGCGGGGCATCGGCATGTCCGCGGGCGCGGTGCTGCGCCGGATCGAGCTGCCGCTGGCCGTGCCGCTGATCCTGGCCGGGGCGCGGACCGCTCTGGTGCACGCGGTCGGCGTCGCCACTCTCGCGGTGTTCGTCAACGGCGGCGGCCTGGGCCTGCTGATCGACACCGGCTACAAGCTCGCGCGCCTGCCCGTACTGGTCACGGGCGCGGTGCTGGCGGTCGGCCTGGCGCTGCTGGTGGACTGGCTCGGCGCGGTGGCCGAGATGTGCCTCGGGCCGAAAGGGCTGCGGTGAACCGGCGGGCGGCGGTGCTCGTGGCGGCGGCCGTGCTGGCGTCGGGCTGCGGGTTGGAATCGTCCTTCGCGCTGCCGTTCCAGGTGGGGCCCGGTTCGATCCGCCCGGTGCCGGAGCTGGCCGGCGTGGAGATCGCGGTGGGCTCCAAGGACTTCACCGAGAACCAGGTGCTCGGCTACGTCGCCGAGGTCGCGCTGGCCGCCGCGGGCGCGGAGGTGCGCGACATGACCAACATCCAGGGCTCCAACAGCTCGCGGCAGGCGTTGCTGTCCGGTGACATCGACCTGTCGTGGGACTACACCGGCACCGGGTGGATCAGCTACCTGGGCAACACCGAGCCGATCCCGGACGAGCGCGCCCAGTTCGAGGCGGTGCGCGACGCCGACCTGGCCCGCAACGGCCTGCGCTGGCTGGAGCACTCGGCGGTCGACAACACCTACGCGTTCGCCGTCACCGGGTCCTACGCCCGCGAGCACGGCCTGCGGACCACGTCGGACATGGTGGCGTTGATCCGGCAGGACCCGGCGCGGGGCGTGTTCTGCCTGGAGACCGAGTTCGCCGGCCGGGACGACGGGTTCCCCGGCGTGGCCGCCGCCTACGGCTTCGACCCCCGTGCGACGCAGGTCAAGACGTTCGGCATCGGCACGATCTACACCGCGATCTCGACCGGGCTGTGCGACTTCGGCGAGGTGTTCACCACCGACGGGCGCATCCGCGCGCTGGACCTGGTGGTGCTGGAGGACGACCGGAACTTCTTCCCCCGGTACAACGCCGCCGTCGTGCTGCGGCAGGAGTTCCACGAGGCGCACCCGGAGGTGGCCCGCGTGCTGGCCCCCGTCACCGCCGCGCTGGACAACGACACCATCCGCGCCCTCAACGCCGAGGTCGACGTCGACGGCCGCGACCCGGCCGCGGTCGCCCGCGACTGGATGGTCCGGGAGGGCTTCGTCACCGTGCCGTCCGGCTGAACGGCCCGGACCAGGGCGGTTCCCGGGTCGGGCGGCGGCGCGGTGCCGTGGGCTGCGGGCGCTCGGGCGTGGTGCCTCAGACCACTCAAGCGTGGTGCTGTGGGTTGCCGCGCTCAAGCGTGGTGCTGCGGGTTGCCGCGCTCGGGCGTGGTGCTGTGGGTTGCCGCGCTCGGGCGTGGTGCTGTGGGTTGCCGCGCTCGGGCGTGGTGCCCCGGCCGCCCGCGCGGGGCCGCTACGTCGGCGGCACCAGCAGGGAGCGGGGTGGGGTGCCCCGTTCCGCGCCGACCACCTCGACGAGCGCTTCGAGGGCGCGGGCCAGCCAGGCGTCCAGGCGGGGCGCGGGCAGCCCGGCGGGACCCGTCAGGCGGACGGTGACCGCGCTGCGGCCCGGTGCGACGCGCAGCACCTGGAGCGCGCCCACGTAGGTGGGCGCGGACCGGCTGCCCCAGTCGATCCGCAGCTTGTCCCAGTCGACGGCGACGCGGCGCTCGACGACCTCCTCGCCCAGCCACAGCCGCACCAGGTGCGGGCCGTACCGCTCGACCTCCACGCCCGCCGGCAGCCAGGTCGACAGGTGCTCCACGTCGGTGACGACGTCGAACACCACCTCGGCGTCCGCCGGGACGGACGCGGTGCGCTCCGCGAACGCCATCCTCACGTCCGCGCCGTGATCATGGCGTCGAGCCGGTGCCGGGCGAGGCGGTGCAGCATGTCCGCCAGCGCCTCCGACTGGATCCGGCCCTCCAGGTCGAGCCGGGCGTCGGCGACGGTGCGCGCCACCGTGCTCCGCGGCACCCGCCCGCCGAACTGCGCGGCGAGCGCGCTGACGGTATCCCGGCACAA
This sequence comes from Actinosynnema sp. NPDC059335, assembly GCF_042752395.1. Taxonomy (NCBI): domain Bacteria; kingdom Bacillati; phylum Actinomycetota; class Actinomycetes; order Pseudonocardiales; family Pseudonocardiaceae; genus Actinosynnema; species Actinosynnema sp. NPDC059335. The sequence goes on from NZ_JBHYXZ010000025.1 coordinate 51,294, forward strand.
GGGGTCCTGCTCGTGGTGGTCGATCACGCGCACTCCTCGATCCCTTCTCGGCTCCTCATTCCATCGTCCGGGAAACCGCAGGTGGACGACCTGACATGTATCTGACGAAACCACACGTTCGCGGGTCGCGGCGCGATCGCAAGCTGACCGCAAGGTGCATCGGCGCGGTTTGCGGCCAGAGTGGTCACGCGATGACGAACCACCCACCACGAGAACACCGGGCGTGACCGCGATCCCCGCGGCACGGGGCTCGACCGCGCTCGTGCTCATCTGCGACCACTGCGGTCGCGTGTTCGAGGACCGGGTCGTGCACACGGTGTGGCGACTGCTCTGGACCCACGCGGTCGCCCACGGGTGGTGCGGGCGGGACCGCGCGGTCGGACCCCACTGCTGCGCCCGCTGCGCCGGGGAAGCGTGACGAGCGCTCCTTGCCGGGTCCCGGCAAGGAACCACGCGTCGGCCCGGCCGGGTTGCCGCGTTGTCCGGACCACGCGACCGGGAGAGGATCAGTGCAGGTCAAAGGCGGCCCGCCGGGCGGGGGAATCCCTTGTGGACGCGCCGGCGGACGGTCCGCCCACGCCTGAGGCCAACCCCGTGCAGGGGCGGTTCCCGGCCAAGGGGGAGGGGAACCGGCGCCACCGCACCGGAGCACCGCCGAGGTGGGCGTGCTCCGGTGCGCGGGGATCGCAAGGTGATCGCAAGGTCGACCGGCCGGGGTGTCCACCACAGTGGGAGGGTCCGCGGACGACGAGGGTGCACGAGGGCGGGTGTCTTTCGGCGAAGCACTGCGACACCCGCCCGGACCACCGCCGGTTTCGACCGGGCCGGCTGGGGTAGCGAACCGGGCATGGGCACACCCGACCGGACGGACCCGCCGCGCGCGTTCGGCGACCTGGCCTCGCGCTTCGCCGAACGGCTGGCCGCGGTGCGGCCGCTGGTGGACGCCCGCTACGTGCGCCCGGACTGGGCGCGGCGCAACGCGGAACTGGCACGCGACCTGCTGCCGGCGCCGCCCGCCGACTTCCTGCGCCACCCCTCGATCGCGTTCCAGATGTTCGTCGACGAACGAGTGCTGCCGCACGAACTGCCCTATGTGCGCCCGCGGCTGGCCGACGAACACCTGCTCGCCGAACCGCCGGTCGGCGACCCGCCGACCACGCCATTGCCGGACAGCGACATCCGGACCTCCTCGAACACCGTGCACCAGGTGTTCCACCTGCTGCGTTACGAAGAGGCCACCGGGCGGCGCATCGGCGACGCGGCCACGATCGTGGAATGGGGCGGCGGGTTCGGCGCGTTGATGCGCCTGATAGTCGCCCTGCACGGCGGTGAACCGACGTGCGTCATCTTCGACACCCCGGTCTTCAGCGCGGTGCAGTGGCTCTACCTGTGCGCGGTGCTGGGAGAGGAACGGGTCGTGCTGCACGACACCGGACCGGTGCGGCCGGTCCGCGGCCGGGTCAACCTCGTGCCGATCGGCCTGGTCGCCGAGACGGACGTGGCCGCCGACCTGTTCATCTCCAACTGGGCGCTCAACGAGAGCATGCCCGCGGCCAGGCAGGACGTCGTGGACCGCCGCTGGTTCGGCGCGGGGTCGCTGCTGCTCGCCATGCACGCCGGCGACCCGTTCACCGAGGTGGTGCTGGCGGCGGGCGCGGCGGCGGTGCCGCTCGGCGACTTCATGCCGGGCCAGCAGTACCTGGTCTCCTGACCCCGCGCCACACCGTTCCGAACCTGCTCCGAAGAAATTCCGAAGTCGCTCTGCCCTGCGAATTCCTGAACCGGTCCGTGTGCAATTCCGGACGGCTCGTGCACGATTGTCGGCACGGTCCCGGCGGTCGCTTGGCCGTCATTTCCGCAGGTGCGGACGTCGGATATCGAGCCGGTCACCGCGAGGTAATCGAATAAGGTGCAATCGCGGTGATCGCCCGATTACCGCCTGCCGATAGAACTGGCGAGTAAACAACTCGCCCATCCGGCGGGGTGGAATTCGAGACCTCACGTGGGGGATAGAGCGTGCGCAAGGTGAGTTCGGAACGTGATGAGCAGGCCGACCGCGGCAGTGGCACGTTGGGTCGGCGGACATTCCTGACGGCGGCCGGCGCGACCGCGTTGACCGTGGCGGCCGGGGCCGGCGGCGCGGCCCGCGCGTCGACCCGCGACTCGGCCGACGTGATCGTGATCGGCGCGGGGTTCGCCGGTCTCGCGGCCGCGCGCGACCTGCGCCTGGCCGGCCACAGCACGGTCGTGCTGGAGGCCCGCAACCGGATCGGCGGCCGCACCTGGACCGGCACGTTCGCCGACCAGTCCATCGAGTACGGCGGCCAGTGGTTCAGCCTGCGGCAGGCCCGGGCCATGGCCGAGTTGGACCGGTACGGCATCGGCCTCGTCACCGGTGGCGTGGCCGTGCCCACGTCGTTCTACCCGACCGCCAACGGCCCGCGCGAGGTCGACGCCGTCGCGTCCAACAACCACCTGGTGAGCCTGATCGCCAGGCTGTTCGAGGGCTCCCAGCAGTACTTCCCGCAGCCGCTGGACCCGTTCGTCCGGCAGGACCTGCTCGCCGCGGTCGACCCGCTGACGCTGCGCGACGGCGTCAACCGGTTGCGACTGTCCGCACAGGACCACCAGTGGCTCAGCGCCGTCACCTCGATCTACTCCGGTGGCACCGACACGACCGGCGGCCTCACCGCGCTGGCCCAGTGGTGGGCGCTGTGCGGGTGGAACCAGGAGGGCTGGGACTCGCTGAACGCCTTCCGCCCTGTGGGCGGGATGCGCGCGGTGCTCGACGCGCTGCTCGCCGAGAGCCAGGCGGACCTGCGGCTCAACAGCCCCGTCGCGGCGGTCCTCGACAACGGCCGCACCGTCGAGGTGGTGACCACCACCGGGGCCAGGTACACCGCGGGCGCGGTGGTCGTGGCCGTGCCGGTCAACGTCTGGCGCACCATCTACTTCGCACCGGGCCTGCCCCGCGCGCACAGCGCCGCGACCACCCAGGGCGTGGGCGTGCCGAACGCGATCAAGGTGCACCTCCGGTTGGCCCCCGGCGTGACCACGTCGGCGATCGGCCCGGCGGGCGCGCCGTTCTCCTGGGTGATCCCGCAGGGCGACCTGGCGAACGGCGACCAGCTGGCGGTGGCGTTCAGCGTCGACCCGACGCTGCCGCTCAACGACCGCGCGGCCCTGGAGGCCAGGCTCAACACGGTGCTGCCGGGCGCGCGGGTCCGGGACTTCCGGACGACCGCGTGGCACCGGGAGCAGTTCACCCGCGGCGGCTGGGCGCTGCGCAGGCCCAACCAGCTCACGACGATCGTGCGCGGCCTGCAGCAGGCGCACGGCCGGGTCACGTTCGCCGGCGGTGACATCGCGGTGGGCTACCACGGTTTCGTCGAGGGCGCGCTGGAGACCGGCTCCCGCGCCGCCTCGCAGGTGGCCGAGCTGCTGTCCTGACGGACGGAGGGGTCCGGTCCACAGTGGACCGGACCCCGTTCGTCGTCCCCAGTCGTCAGCGAGCCGAACGCGCTACTCGGCCAGGGCGCCGGTGTAGTTCAGCGTCGCCGCGGGCGCGAGTCGCCGCGTGGTGTCCTGCGGGCCGCCCGGCAGGTCCAGCGGGATCGTCGTGGTGTTGCTCCGGCCCATTCCCCATTGTGGGCGCTTCCCCAGGAGCTCCAGGTCGGTCGCCACCACCACGAGCAGCGGCAGCGCACGGCGGGAGCCGGTCATGTCGTCGAGCAGGTCGAGCAGCGAGTCGTCGGTCAGGTGCAGGTCGTCGATGAGCACCACGGCGGGTCGGTTGAGGCTCATCCGGTCGACGAATCGCCCCCCGGGCGGCACGTCGAGCGCGCCCGCGGCGAGGTCGTGCCGGGGCGCGTGCGCGTGCGTGGGCAACCCGCCGAACGCCTCCACCAGCGCCCTGGTCGCCTCGCCGGACGGTCCGCCGCCGCACCGCAGCGTCACCACGTGGGCCTGGTCGGTGCGGCTCACCGAGCGGGCGAACCCCTCGATCAGCCGGGACTTCCCGGTGCCCGCCGCGCCGAGCACGGTGACCAGGTGCGGCCGCGACCACGTGCCCACCCAGCCGAGCAGGTCGTGCAGCAGGCCGATCTCGCCCTTGCGCGCGTACGCCCCGACCGCCGCCGGCGAGCGCTCCCGCACCTGCCACGCCGCGAACGCGTCGCCCTTGGCGTGCTCGAACACGACGTGGTCGTAGGTGACGGCCGACGACGCGCTCCGGGTCGTGGCGCACACCCAGATCTCCCCGGCGGGCACGTGCGCCAGCAGCGTCGCGCACTCGTCCAGCGACGCGGGCGCCACGGCGTGCAGGTCGCGCGCCGCGCCGGAGACGCGGATCTTGCCGGTCACGACCGCGGCGTGGAAGCTCACGCCCCGCCCGGCGGTGCGCGGGTCGTCCGCGAGCACCTGGCGGATCGCGGCCGCGGCGCACACCATCCGGGGGTCTTCCTCGGTCTCGTCGATGTCGAACAGCGCCAGCGACATCGAGCCGATCGACGTGGTGATCGTCCCGTCGAAGCGGGCCACGACCTCGGGGATGATCTCCGCTAGCAGGTCCGCGGCCCGGTCGTCGTGGTCGTCGGAGCGGGCCCGGATCATCAGGATGCCGACCTGGCGCACACCCGGCGCCTCCGGCTCCGGCCGCGGCCTCGGCGCGGGCACCGGGTGCGGCGTGGTGACCGGCCGCCGCGGGCGCACCACCACGGGCGCGGGCGACACGCCGGGCGGAGCCACCCGGGCCAGCTCCGGGTCGTGGTTCAGGATGGCCTGCTGCAACGACTGCAACTGCTGGCTCGGCTCCAGGCCCAGGTTGTCGACCAGCTCGGCGCGCGTGCGCCGGTAGACCTGGAGCGCGTCGGCCTGCCTGCCGCTGCGGTACAGGGCGAGCATGAGCTGACCGCAGCGCCTCTCCCGCAGCGGTTCCTGCTCGACCACCAGCGCCAGCTCGTCGAGCGCGGTCCGGTGCCGGCCGCACGCCAGCTCCGCGTCGAAGTAGTCCTCCGTGACGTCGAGGCGGGCGTTCTCCAGGGCGGTCAACTCCGGCCACGTCGCACAGGTGTCCACGAGGTCGGCCATGGCCGGGCCGCGCCACAGCGCGAGCGCCTTGCCCAGCAGCGAGGCGGCGACCTCCGGCGACCCGCTCGCCAACTCCGCCCGGCCCTCCCTGACCAGGCGGAGGAACCAGTGCATGTCGACCTTCTCCTGCTCGACGCGCAGCATGTAGCCGGGCGCCTGCGTGCGCAGCTCGACCTGCTCGTCCGCGTCGGCTCCCTCACCGAGCAGGTTGCGCAGGCTCCAGACGGCGTTCTGGAGGATCTTCCGGGCGGTCTTCGGCTCCTCCTCGACCCACAGCGCCTGCAGGAGCCTGCGGGTGGCGACGACGCGATTCGGGTTCATCAGCAGCAGGGCGAGCGTCGCCCGCTGCTTCGCGCCGCCCAGGGTGAGCGGTCGACCGCCGGATAAGACCTCGACAGGACCTAATATATTGAAACGCAACGATGCCCCCATGGTTCGCGTAACAGGTGAGTACGGTCTCGATCGCTGCGCGGTCTCCGATGACTGCGCTCGGCGTCCGCTATCTGTTAAATCACTATTGGAGTAACCTCCGCACACCGTGGTGGCCCACCCCGGATAAGGTTACCCCCAAAACGAATGTAGCATCATCGGCGATATGATCACCTATCCGCCATTCGGTGGCACTGGTGGCTGCTTCCTCGTGTCTTGGTGGCGTCCTCTTTCGGGTTCCGACGGTTTACGGAACAGTCGGCACGGCTCCGTTCGCGGAGTCGTGTCCGGCCGAAAGGACGCCGACGTCGAGTGCGGCCACCCGATTCGCCCACCGGTTCGGCCACACCGGTGGTCGTCCGGTCACTACGGGATCCCGGTCGTCGAGTCCGGGGCTCCCGCCCGGCCGGCCGGTGGATCGACCGTGGTCACGGGCCACTTCGCCGCGGCAACGGGCATCGCGGTGAACTCCCTGCGAACACCTCGGTCCCCGCCGGACCCGACCGGCGCGGCCGAGCGGTCGGCGCGGGCCGCGTCGGTCGGCGCGCGGGAGGGCAGCGGGTGCTGTACCGATCATGAATAGCGATTCGCGGATGTTCGCGGCCGGGTCGGCGGCAGTGCGGGCCGGGCCTGACGGCGTGAGGATTGCGGTTGCGGCGATCGTGCCGATACCCCTCTCGAATCGGAACGCGTCGGTCCGGTGTGAAGTTCCGGTGAGCGCGCGCGGTGTATGACCGATATGGGTGGTGAACCTGCCGGCGAACAGGGGGCGAACGGTCGACAACGCGGTGCGGAGACCGAACGCCACCGCGATGTGCCGGACGATTCCCCGGGCGCGGACGCTCAGCATGCGGAGGGCGTCATAGGCCGCCATCGCGTGGGGTGAACGTCGTCGTGCCGACACCGGTGGACGCGCGCGAGCGAAAACCCGGGACCGGTGATCACCGGTCCTCCGGTCGCCCGACCTCTGGCCGCCGGGTCGCCGACCGCCTGGCCGCCGACCGCCGAGGCACCGCCCGGCCGGCTGCCGACCGCGGGACCGCCGACCACCGGAGCACTGAACGCCGAGCAGCCGACCACCGGAGCGCTGATCGACCGGGCGCTGATCGCCGAGCCGCTGAACGCCCAGCCCTCGATCGCCGGGCCACCGAACGCGTCGCAGCCCGTCGCCGTCGCGGCGGCCGCACCGTGCGCGGTGCGGGCGGCCACCGGAGGCCGGGTCGGTGCGCCGAGCGCGGAGGCGATCGGGGACGGCGCGGTCGCGGGCACCCGCCGTTCGCCCGGCGAGCCGCAGGTCGTGCATCCGGGGGTCGGGATGACGACCTGCGGTTCGGCGGGCTCGGGGGAGCGGTCGGGGCGGAGCTGCGCCGGTGGTTGCCGGCGGCGCGGGTCGGGGACGGCGCCGACCCGCGCGAGGGCTTCGCTCAGTGTTTCGCGCACGGAAGGGTAGACCTGCCGCGCCGGTGAAATTCGTCGCGGCCGGGGCGACGAATTTCGGGCGGCAGCCCGGTCTAATCCTGTGACAGAGGTCTGCGTGCGCATGGGGGGCTGGAGATGGAGTTGCACTCGCAGGGTGTTGACCAGGACATGACGGTGAACGACCGCTCGGACGTGGACGCGGAGTTCATGCTGCAGGCCAACTCGCTGCGGGGGGAGCTGCTCGCGCACTGCTACCAGCTGCTCGGCTCGGTGCACGACGCCGAGGACCAGGTGCAGGAGACCCTGCTGCGCGCGTGGCGCTCGTACGGCGATTTCGAGGGTCGCTCGTCATTCCGCACCTGGCTGTACCGCATCGCCACGAACGTCTGCCTCACCGCGCTGGAGAGCCGCCAGCGCCGTCCGCTGCCGTCCGGGCTGCCGCACTCGCGGGGCGACGAACAGGCGCACGGCACGTGGAGCATGGAGGACGGCGCGCTCCTGGGCGCGAGTTCCCCCACGCTGGAGAGCACCGACCCGGCGGCGATCGTCGCCTCGCGCGAACGCCGCGCCCAGGCCCTGCAGATGGTGTGGAAGCACCTGTCGCCCCGCCAGCGCGCGGTGCTGATCCTGCGCGACGTGCTCAACTGGCAGGCCAACGAGATCGCGGAGGTGATCGGCACGTCCGGCAGCGCCGTGCACAGCATGCTGCGCCGCGCCCGCGCCCAGCTGGCCCAGGTCTCGGCGGTGGCCGCGGACGAGATCGACCCCGCCTGGCGGGAGATGCTCGACCAGTACGCCGCGGCGTTCGAGAGCGGCGACATGGCGGTGCTGGTGAGCCTGCTGACCGACGGGGCGGTGATGGACGTCGGCAACGCCGAGCCGGAGGTGCTCACCGGCCGGGACATCGTCGCGCGGCACCTGGAGCTGTGCCCGACCCTGGGCAACTGCCACATGGTCCCCATCACCATCTCGGGCAAGCCGGGGTTCGCCGTCTACCGGCCGACCCCGGACGGCGTCCTGCGGGCGCACTCCATCGAGGTGTTGGACATGTCGGATTCGGGGATCGAGGGCATCACCGTGGCCGAGGACCGCGCGGTGTTCTCCCTGTACGGCCTCCCCTCGACCATCGAGGCCGACGCCCGAGTGCGGACACGCCGTCCTTGAGGATCTACCAGGAGGCGCTGGCCGATCTCGTCCGCGGCAAGGACCTGGCCGAACGCGCGACAGGTTACGCCCGCTTCGTCGTCAACCACGTGACGACCGACCACTTCTCCCTGCCGACGCCGTGCCGGCCGTGGGACATGTGGACGCTGCTGGCGCACGTCAACGACTCCCTGGCCGCGTTGTGCGAGGGCATCGAGCACCGGCGGCTCGCCCTGGCCCCCGCGCCGCCCGCGCCCGGCGGCGGTGACGTGCTCGCGGCGTTCCGCCACCTCAGCACCAGGCTGCTGGAGTCGTGGACCGGAGCCGGTCGCCGGGGCGGCGACCGGCTCGTCGAGGTCGGCGGCACGCCGCTGCACGGCCTGGTGCTGGCGGGCACGGGCGCGCTGGAGATCGTCGTGCACGGCTGGGACATCGCGCGGACGTGCGGCGCGGACTGCGTCATCCCGGACGCGCTGGCCGCGGACCTCTACGACTTCGCCCGGGTCGTGGTGGGACCGACCGACCGGCGCCCGCAGTTCGCCGACCCGGTGCCGGTGACCGCGTCGGCCACGCCCGGCGACCGGCTGGTGGCCTACCTCGGCCGCGACCCGAACCTGGTCCTGCGGCGGTAACGGGCTGCGCGCGGGACCGGGGTCGTGCGGGACCGGCGGAGGTCCGGAACCTCGGTCGACCCCCACGGCGTTGGGGGCCGCCCGGGCGGGGGGGGGGGGCGCGCGGGGGGGCGGCCCCCCCCCGGGGCCCCCCCCCGGGGGGGGGGGCCCCCCCCCACGCTCCGGACCATCGGTCGGCGACGGTCGGTCGGCGCGGGCGGCGTGCCGGTTACAGGAACGTGGTGTCGGGATCCAGGCCGAGCAGGACCCGGCCCTGGACCTCCAAATTCGTGGTGGCGTTGGTCAGGCCGTGGTGCATGAACGCCTGCAGGTCGCGGTGGAAGCGCTGCAACGGCACCGTGCGGCGGATCACCGAGCCGCCGCTGAGGGAGTAGAGGATGTCCACCGCCTCCTTGGCGAGCTGCCCGGCGAACATGGTCTGCCCGCGCACGATCGCCCGCTCCTCGACCGTGGGCAGTTCGCCCGCGTCGGCCCGGCGCTGGAGCAGTTCGAGCCAGCCGCGGGACAGCGCGTCGGCGGCGTCGATCTTGTTCTTGGCGGTGGCGACCTGGATCTGGGTCAGCGGGTGCTGCCGCTGGTCGGTCCAGGAGGTGTAGGTGATGCCGCGTCCCGGCAGCCGTTCGAGGAACAGCTCGTACGCGCCGCGCGCGATGCCGGTGAACACCGCCGCGCACTCGGCCATGATCATGCTCACCAGGCCGTAGGAACGCCCGTCCGCGCCGCCGTTGGTGCGGCCGGGCGCGTTGTTGGCCATGGCGTGCTCGAAGTCGAGCACCCGGTGGGAGGGGATGAAGACGTCCTCGGCCACGGTGGTGACGCTGCCGGTGCCCGCGCCGCCGGAGACGTCCCAGTCGTCGATGGTCGTCAGCTCGGTCATGGGCACCAACCCCATGACCCTGGTGTCGGTGCCGTCCAGCACGGCCACCGTCACGTTCCAGTGCGCGCCCAGGCAGCCGGAGTTGAAGTTCCACCGCCCGTTGAGCCGGTAACCGCCCTCGACGGGGACGACCCGGCCGGTCGGCGCGAAGCCGCTGGAGACCCGGACGGAGCCGTTGGCGAACACCTCCTCCTGCGCCCGGTCGGGGAACAGGGTGGCGATCCACGCGTTCGACACCCACGTCTCCGCCAGCCAGCCGCTGGACGGGCACCCGCGGGCGATCTCGGCGAGCACCGCGACCTTGTCGGCCAGGGACAGTTCGAGCCCCCCGAACCGGCGCGGCACCGCCATGCGGAACACGCCCGCCTTGTCCTGCAGATCGATGTTCTCCGTCGGGATCATGCGCTCGGCCTCGGCCTGCAGCCCGTTGCGGCGGAGGACGGGGATGATGTCCTGCACCGCGCCGAGCACGGACCGAAGTGCTTCGCTGTCCGTCATAGTGCATCCTTTCTTCGCTGACTCGTCCCGCCGGTGGCTCGCCTCACCCCTGCCCGTAGGGGTTGTCCACGGCGTAGCGCCACCGGCCGTCGTCCCCGCGCCGCAGCACGTCGGCGCCGACACCGGTCGATTCCTCCACGACGCCCTCTTCGTTCGTCGCGGACAGCGCCCAGTCCACGATCAGCAGCGCCGTGTCGCCGGCGACGAAGGAGTCCCGCAGCGTGGCCTGCACCGAGGCGCCGCGGGCGATGACGTCTTCGATGTGCTTGCGGCGGTCGTCGCCGGACAGCGCCACACCGGGTTCCCACACCGCGACCGCGTCCTCGGTGTAGAGCCGGTTCACGGCGTCGGCGTTGCCGGCGTTGAAGGCGCGCACGTACAGCGCGGTGAGCTGGGTCGGATCTTCGAGGGGTTCGAAATCGTCACGCTGGCGGGTCATGTCGGTTACGGTATGTATATCAAGGCACTGGCAACCCACACCGGGGTAACGGCTTTCCGGTTCCGGGCGTCGTCGGTGGTGACTCGGCGGTTACCGGCCGGACCTAGCGTCGGGCGGGCGCAGAGGCATCCCACGCGAACCACCAAGGAGACCGTCGATGGCCGCTCCGGTGCTGTCACCGCAGTTGTTCACCGCGGAGTTCTTCCGCAATCCGTACCCGGCGCTGGAGTGGCTGCGGGAGAATTCCCCGGTCCACGAATTCGCCTTCCCCGTGGACGACGTGCCGACCTGGATCATCACCCGGTTCGCCGACGTGCACGCCGCGCTCGGCGACAACCGGTTCAGCACCTCCGGCGCGAAGTGGGCCAACGACCGCGCCCGCGGCGCGGGCATGGTGTTCGCGTCCGGCACGGTGGTCGAGAAGATCGTGACCGTGCTCGACCCGCCCGACCACACCAGGATCCGCAAGCTCGCCATGGGCGCGTTCACGCCCCGGCGCATCGAGCAGTGGCGCGCCACGGTCGAGCGCATCGTCAACGACGCGATCGACCAGCTCGCCGCGCAGGACGAACCGGACCTGATGACGTTCGCCAGCGCCGTGCCGGCGGGCGCGCTCGGCAGCCTCCTGGGCTTCCAGCTCGACCGGTTCAACGACATGCTGCACGCCATCGACCGGGCGTTCACCACCGCCCCGGAACTCCAGGACGACCGCACCCGCGCGTTCGAGGAGATCGGCGAGTACGGCCGCGAGCTGATCGAGGCGCGGCGCAAGGACCCGGCGGACGACCTGACGTCGCTGTTCATCCAGGCCCGCGACGGCGAGGACCGGCTCTCCGAGGAGGAGCTGCTGTCCATGCTGGCCGTGATGATCATGGCCGGGCTGGACACCACGCGCGGCGTGCTCGGCTCCGCGTCGCTCGGCCTGATGGAGCACCCCGACCAGATCGCGCTGCTGAACGAGCGGCCCGAGCTGCTGCCCGGCGCGGTGGAGGAGTTCCTGCGCTACGAGGGCGCTCTCGCCACCGGGCTGCTCCGGTTCGCCGCGGAGGACCTGGAGGTGAGCGGTGTCGCGATCCCCAAGGGGTCGCCGGTGCTGCTCTCGCTGCTCTCGGCCAACCGGGACCCCGCGCAGTTCACCGACCCCGACCGGATCGACATCACCCGCACCGGCGTGCGGCACGTGGGGCTGGGGCACGGCCTGCACAACTGCCTGGGCGCGGCGCTGGCGCGCATGGAGGTCGGCACCGGCATCTCCACGCTGTTCCGCCGGTTCCCGAACATGCGGCTCACGGTGCCGCGCGACGAGGTCGAGTGGGCGCCCACCTGGCTCATCCGCTCGCCGCTGCGCCTGCCGGTCGACCTGGGCGCTCCGGCGTGACGGCGAAGCCGAGGGCGACCCTCTCGGTCGACCAGGAGACGTGCCGTGGCACGGGGTTGTGCCAGGCGCTCGCACCGCGCCTGTTCCGGCTGGACCCCTACGGCGAGGCCGAGGTGCTGCGCGCGGAGTTGACCGAGGAGGAGGACGTCACCCAGGCCGACGCGGTGATGTCGACGTGCCCGACGGAGTCGGTGATCCTCAAGTTGTTGGCGTGACCCGGCGCGGGAGAGCGCCACGACGAGCCCCGGCGCCGCCACGGTGCGCCGGGGCCACGACCCGTGCGCGCGTCCGGGCTCCCGGCGGGGATTACCGCGCTGTGACTCGCGCGTTCCCCGCCGTGCACAGACTTGGCCGGGAAACACGTGCTGGTCAAGGGTTTCGCGGAGTGGTCCCGAGAGTCCGTCCTTTGTGGACTGACAGGGTCCTGCGGTGGCGCGCATCCGTTGAGGGTTGACCCGCTCACCGGGCTTCCGCGCGGCGGTGGCAGGGCTTCGCGGGTCCGCCCGGCGTCACCGGGAACGGTGTCCGTGGTCAGCCGCGCCGGGCGGCCTCCGGGACGAAGCCGGTCGGGCCGGCGCGGACCCGGTCGAGTCGGGGCGGACCCGGTCGACCCGGGCGCGCCGGTCGAGGTCGAGTCCGCCCGGTCGGGACGCCGCGTCGCCGCCGTCGCCCGCCGCGGCCGAGGCGGCGTCGGGCGGCTGCGGACCCGGTCGACGAGCACGTGGACTTCTTCGTCCCGCCGGGCGGTTCCCGTCCTCGGGCGACGCGCCGGCCCAACAGGGAGGACTGGTATGACCACGACCGAGAACGCCCCGCCCGGGGAAGCTCCGTGGGACATGCGGGCCAGGGTGGCCGAGCTGCACGCCATCCGGGCCGCCGTCGCCGAGGGGCCGTCCGCCGCGGCGGACCAGGCCCAGCGCGACCGCGGCAAGCTCACCGTGCGGGAGCGGATCGACCTGCTGTTCGACCCCGGGACGTTCCGCGAGGTGGAGCAGTTCCGCCGGCACCGCAGCACGGGCTTCGGGCTGGAGGCCCGCCGGCCGCACACCGACGGCGTCGTCGCGGGCTGGGGCAAGGTGCACGGGCGCACGGTGTTCGCCTACGCGCACGACTTCCGGATCTTCGGCGGGTCGCTCGGCGAGGCGCACGCGGAGAAGATCCACAAGGTGATGGACCTGGCCGAGTCGGCGGGCGCGCCCATCGTCAGCCTCAGCGACGGCGCGGGCGCGCGCATCCAGGAGGGCGTCTCGGCGCTGGCGGGCTACGGCGGCATCTTCCGCCGCAACGTCCGCGCCTCCGGCGTGATCCCGCAGATCAGCGTCATCCTCGGCCCGTGCGCGGGCGGCGCCAGCTACTCGCCCGCCCTGACCGACTTCGTGTTCATGGTGCGCGGGATCTCGCAGATGTTCATCACCGGTCCCGAGGTGGTGCAGGCGGTCACGGGCGAGGAGATCACCCACGACGAGCTGGGCGGCGCGGACGTGCACGCCGCCCTGTCCGGCGCGGCGGGGTTCGTCTACGACGACGAGGAGACCTGCCTGGAGGACGTCCGGCACCTGCTGTCCATGCTGCCGTCCAACAACCGCGAGGTGCCGCCGTCGGTCGTGCCCCGGGACGCGCGGGACCGGCGGAACAAGGCGATCCTCGACCTGGTGCCCGCCGACCCGAACCGCGCCTACGACGTGGTCAAGGTCATCGAGGAGATCGTGGACGACGGCGACCTGTTCGAGGTCCACGCCAACTGGGCGACCAACATCGTCTGCGGGTTGGCCAGGCTGGACGGGCACGTGGTGGGCGTCGTGGCGAGCCAGCCGTCCTCGCGGGCGGGCGCGCTGGACATCCACTCCTCGGAGAAGGCCGCCCGGTTCGTGCAGCTCTGCGACGCGTTCGGCATCCCGCTGGTGACGCTGGTGGACGTGCCCGGGTTCCTGCCGGGACGCGACCAGGAGCACGGCGGGATCATCCGGCACGGCGCGAAGCTGCTCTACGCCTACTGCAACGCCACCGTGCCCAGGGTGCAGCTCATCCTGCGCAAGGCGTACGGCGGCGCGTACATCGTGATGGACTCCCGGTCGATCGGCTGCGACCTGTCGTTCGCCTGGCCGGTCAACGAGATCGCGGTGATGGGCGCGGAGGGCGCGGCGAACGTCGTGTTCCGCCGCGAGATCGCCGCCGCGCGCGACCCGGAGGTCGTGCGGGCGCAGCGGATCAAGGAGTACCAGCGGGAGCTGATGCACCCCTACTACGCCGCCGAGCGCGGCCTGGTGGACGACGTGATCGACCCGGAGCTGACCCGCGCCACCCTGATCGACGCGTTGGCGGCGTTGCGGGCCAAGCGCGCCGACCTGCCGGTGCGCAAGCACGGGAACCCCCCGACGTGACCGCGTCCCGACCGCGCCTCGTCGTGCTGCGCGGCGAACCGGACGACGTGGAGCTGGCGGCCGTCGTGATCGCGCTGCTCGCGCTCGCCGGCGACCAGGCCGGGACCGCCGAGGACACCGACCCGGCCGGCGCGAACTGGCTGATCCCGGCCTGGTTCACGCCGCCCGGCTCGTGGCCCGCCCGCTAGCCCGCCCCCGACGGCACCCGGGCGAAGCACCCACCCGGCCGGTCCCCGAACGCCACCGCGAACGGTGAAGGGCCCACAGACCTCTCGAACGGGCTGCGGACGGTGCAGCGCCCACCCCGAACGGCACCCGGACGACGAAGCGGGCCCCCCCCGCCCCGCCCGGGGGGGCCCCCCGCCCGGGGGGCGCGGGGGGGCGCTGCGGGCGAGGCCGCCCGAGCCACCGAGGACGCGCACCCGGCGCCGCCGGTCCCCGACGGCGCCGGACCCGTGTCCGAGGCGTGGCGGCGACGCATCGCCGAGGAATCAGCCCACCAGGAAGGAGTCAGCTTGTGACCTCCACAGCCAGTTGGCTGCGCAGGCAACTACCCGGCGTCATGGCACTCGTGCTCGTCGCGGCCACGTTCTTGGTGGCCCGGCTGCCGCAGGTGTCGGCCGAGGAGAGGCAGGAAGTCGCGGCCCGGTACGGGTTCACGCCCGAGACGATCGCCCTGCCCGGCGGCTACACCCAGCAGACCATCCGCCAGGTGAACCAGCGCTACCAGCACATCAACGCGTGGATCTCCTCGGTCGGCTCGGCGGTCGCGTTGAACGACCTCGACGGCGACGGCCTGTCGAACGACCTGTGCTTCGTCGACGTGCGCACCGACCAGGTGATCATCTCGCCGGCGCCGGAGTCGGGCGAGCAGCCGCGCTACGCGCCGTTCGCGCTGTCGCCCGGTTCGCTGCCGATGAACGACGTCATGGCGCCGATGGGCTGCGTGCCCGGTGACTACAACGAGGACGGCCGGCTCGACCTGCTGATCTACATGTGGGGCCGCACGCCGATCCTGCACCTGGCCAAGCCCGACGCGGCCGGCATGACCAACGACACCTACCAGCCGACGGAGCTGGTGCCCGGCAAGGCGTCCGGCGACTACGACGGCCCGGAGTGGAACTCGAACTCCGCGACCGTCGCGGACTTCGACGGCGACGGCCACGACGACATCTTCATCGGCAACTACTTCCCGCACGGCCCGGTGCTGGACCCGTCGAAGAACAGCGGCGTGTGGATGAACCACTCCATGTCCGCCGGGTTCAACGGCGGCGAGGACTACATCTTCCTGTCCAAGGGCGTCTCCGGCGGCACCCCGAAGTGGGAGATGTCCGACCCGTTCCCGCTGGAGGTCTCGCGCGGCTGGGCCCTCGCGTCCAGCTCCAACGACGTGAACGGCGACATGCTGCCCGAGCTGTACGTGGGCAACGACTTCGGCCCGGACCGCCTGCTCTACAACATGTCCACGCCGGGCAGGCTGAAGTTCGAGGTCGTCGAGGGCTCGAAGGGCCCGATGGAGCCGAAGTCCAAGAACGTCGGCATCGACTCGTTCAAGGGCATGGGCGTCGACTTCGGCGACCTGAACGGCGACCAGGTGTACGACATGTACGTCAGCAACATCACCACGTCGTTCGGCATCGAGGAGTCGCACTTCGCCTTCCTCAGCACGGAGAACAACCTGAACCGGGTGACCTCCAGCCTGGAGGACGGCGACGCGGTGTGGGAGGACGAGAGCGCGCCGCTGCAGCTCGCCTGGTCGGGCTGGGGCTGGGACGTGAAGCTGTCCGACCTCGACAACAACAGCGAGCTGGAGGTCCTGCAGGCCACCGGCTTCGTCAAGGGCGACGTGAACCGCTGGCCGCAGCTCCAGGAGCTGGCCACGGCGAACGACGCGCTGCTGGACAACCCGATGTGGTGGCCGATCGTCGGCCCCGGCGACGACGTGGGCGGCAACCAGCACCTCCACTTCTTCGCCAAGAACCAGAAGGGCTTCTACAGCGACGTGTCGGCCGACCTGGGCCTGGCCGCCCCGATCCCGACCCGCGGCATCGCGACCGGCGACATCGACGGCGACGGCAAGCTCGACATGGCCGTGTCCCGGCAGTGGTCCGACCCGGTCCTGTTCCGCAACACCGCGACCACCGGCAACGACTTCCTCGGCCTGCGCCTCACGCACGAGGAGAACCGGTCCGAGGGCGCGTTCCGCGGCGCGGGCTCACCCGTCATCGGCGCGCAGGTGACGATCACCACCGCGTCCGGCAAGAAGCAGATCAACCGCGTCGACGGCGGCAGCGGCCACTCCGGCAAGCGCAGCCACGAGGTCCACTTCGGACTGGGCTCCGAGTCGGGCCCGGTGCAGGCGCACATCAAGTGGCGCGACCGCGACGGCGACATCCACGAGCAGGACATGACACTGAACCCGGGTTGGCACGACATCCAGCTCGGCGACCAGGCCAAGGAGAAGTGACGGACATGGCCGAGACCACGGCAGCAGCCGGCCCGCCGCGGCACGACCCCAAGGTCACCAAGGCACTCAGGAACTTCGCGATCTCCATCAGCGTCTTCAACATCTTCGGCTACACGGTCCTCGGGTTCGAACAGGCGTGGCTGTGGCCGTTCATCGCCCTCGCCACGGCCTACACCGTCGAGATCGGCCTGGAGTGGATCGGCGCGCGGCAGGAGAAGCGCACGCCCCGCTACGCGGGCCGCGGCCTGAAGGGCATGGTGGAGTTCCTCTACCCCTCGCACATCACCGCCCTGGCGGTGAACATGTTGACCTACGTCAACGACCAGGTCTGGGTGATGATCTTCGGCGTGGTCGTGGCGGTCGGCGCGAAGTGGGTCCTCCGCGCGCCGGTGAAGGGCCGGCTGCGGCACTACATGAACCCGTCGAACTTCGGCATCGCGGTCGTGCTGCTGGTGTTCCCCTGGGCGTCGGTCGCGCCGCCGTACCACTTCAGCGAGCACGTGGGCACGTTCTGGGACCTGCTGATCCCGCTCATCATCCTCAGCGCGGGCACCATGCTGAACGGCATGCTGACCGGCCGCTTGTGGCTGATCATCGCGTGGCTGGTCGGGTTCGCCCTCCAGGCCGTGATCCGCGGCATGGTGCTGGACGTCTCCATCCCGGCCGGGCTCGGCATGATGACGGGCATCGCGTTCGTGCTCTACACCAACTACATGGTGACCGACCCGGGCACCTCACCGTCCAAACCGGCCGCCCAGATCGCGTTCGGCGGCGGCGTGGCGGCGGTGTACGGCGTCCTGATGGGCATGAGCATCGCGTACGGCCTGTTCTTCGCCACCGCGATCGTCTGCCTGATCCGGGGCGGCTTCCACTGGACCGTCCACTTCATCGAGAAGCACCGGCGCGAGCAGGAGGCGCTGAAGGCGCTCGCCGCCGAGCGGGCGCTCCCGGTGGAACCCCCCGCCGCGGAGCCGGCGTTCAACGGCGCGCCGAAGCAGGGCGCGGTGGTCACCACCTGACCGCCGCACCGACCGACCGGCGGCCCGTCACCTCCGCGGTGGCGGGCCGCCGTCGTGTGCGGGGGTTCCGCCACCGCCGGGCGCGAGGGGCGGTCCGGGGTGGTTCGAGGGTTCGGCCGCCCCGCCACCGCCGGGCACGAAGGGTGGTTCGAGGGCCCGCCCCCGGCCAATCGTCGGGTGTGGGGCCCGGTTCAGGGGTTCGGCCGCCCGACGACCGCCCGGCGCGAGGTGCGGTTCCGCGGGTCGCGGAGTGGCGGTTCGCGGGGGTCGCCGACCCGGCCGCGGAGCTGCGCGGGGCGGTTCGGCGGGCCGTCCCGCCGGTCACGGTCGGTACGGCCTACCGAAGCGCGAGACGGTTCGTTGGGCCGTTCGAGTTACCGCCGCACGGGGCGCGGTCGGCCGTGCGGGCACGCTCCCGCCCTGGTCCGTGCGCTGATCGGCGGTGCGCGACCGGACCGTTCGGCGGTCACGAGAACAAACGTGGCTTCGGTCACAACGCGGATCGCTTCGGCGGTGCGCCACGGCGGTGACCGGGTTCCGGGGTCGCGGGTGGCCTCGCGGGAGGAGCGGGAGCGGGCCGCGGCGCGCTCGGCGTTGTTCCCGGGGCCGCGTCGGAGGTGCGGGATCCCGCACCCCGGACGTGGGAAGGACCCGCCGTCCGGCGGGCGGCAGGTCCTCCGGTGGTCGCGCCGTCCGTCAGCTCGCCGCGCCCGCGTCGAGCGCGACGGTGCGGATGTACGGCAGCGCGAGCAGGACGGGCGGGTCGAGCGTGCCGATCGGGCGCAGGCTCAGGTCGACGTCCTTGACCTGCGCGCCCGCCCGCACCGACACCGGGCCGCAGGACGCCACGTTCAGCGCCTGGTCCTGCGGGAAGCGGCGTTCGCCGAGGAACGACTCCTGCCCGAGCGCGACGGAGTGGGCCAGCAGGTGCCAGGTGCCGGGCGGCACGTTGGTGAGGACGTACGGACCCGGCCGGTGGAGCATGGAGCAGCGGACCGGCTTCCCCTGCGGGATCCGGTCCGGGAACAACCCCAGGAAGATGATTCCCGGCGCGCTCCCGGAAGGGGCGTGGACCTCCCCCTGCACGGTGGACGTGCGCGCGTCGGAACCCCGGCGCGCCAGGGGGATCGGCGGAGTCAGTCCCCCCAGTTGCCGGTAGGTCGTCGGGGACACCCCGACACTGCTGCGAAATCTCGAGCTGAACGTGCCGACGCTGGTGTACCCGACTCGGTGGCTGATGTCGGTCACGGCCAAAGAGGTGCACACCAGCAGCCGTTTGGCCTCTTGTAGCCGGATCGCGGCCAGGAATCGACCGGGTGACACCCCGGTGACCCGTTGGAATGCCCGGGAGAAGTGGAACTTGCTGTACATGGCGGTACGGGCCATGTCGTCTATCGTGAACTGCTCACCGAGATTCTCGTGCATGAAGTCGATGACCCGGCCTACCGCCCGTTCTATTACGTCCTCCACTACGACCCCCATTCGCAGATGTAATGAAAGCTGAAACCGTCGTCCGACCGGCGCGCCGGACGACCTTCGAGCGGTGCAGAACTGGCGCGCATCCCCGCGCCACAACCCCCAGTGACCCCCAGCGGCCCCAGTACCCCCGATTTTGGCAAGCTACCAGGGCCGCGACAAGCCGCGCAAGGAGCGCTGACAGCGTTATGGATCGCCTCGCACGCGCTCACCCCCGCACCTTCCCGACGATCTTGCGAACGTGGTCGGAGTCTATTTCCGACCACCACGGAAGACATATTCGGCTACCGGCCGACGTTATTGATGCGCCTTTCGGGTGACAACGTCCGACCCGCCGGTCACGGGTCCGCACGGGGTGCGCGCCGAGCGGCGGCCGCAGGCGACGGCGATATCGCCCGAGGGCGGCGCGTCCGATTTCGACCGGTATACGGCAATCACGAAGATGTGGCGTCCGTTGCCCGCAGGCGCGGCCCGACCGACTTCCGGCCGCGCCGGGAGGCGGAATTCCCGCCGTCGCGGGACCACCGTTCAACGCTCGCCGGACGATATCGGGGCAGGATTCGCCGGCGTGCCGCGCGGCCCCGGCGGCAGGGCGGGCGTCCGCCCATTCCGGACACGACGGGCCCGCGTGGCGGACCTCCCGGACCCCGCCGGCGCAGCGCGTGGGGCGACTCCCGGAGCCGGGGACGGGTGTGGCGCGCGTCACGCGCATCGAAAGTGCGCCAAGGGCTGTCGGGGCACGCGCCACCACAGAGGACACCGGCGGTGCGCCGCGTCGACCGGCCGCGCGGGAACGCCGCCGGCGCGGTCCGGAGTGGACGGCGGTCGAGGGCAGCCGCGCGGATGGGCCGGTACCAGACCCATCCGCGCGGGAGGCGGTCACCGGCCCGGGCAAGGACCCGTGCGCCGCCCTCACGCTCCGCCGGCACGGGCTGGGGGTCCCGCGGTGCGGCCGGAGCGCGGCATCGGCACGGAGCCCGACCCGGAGGGCTCGCGAGCGCGACCCGTCCGGTCACGGTCGCCGGCACCCTTCGGATCCCCGGTCCGCCTCGACGTCGTGACCCCGCAGCCTAGCGACGTTGGTCCTAATAAGCAACCAACTGGTGTGAAACCCGTATCACCTCGGCCTAGACTGGTGGTCGTGACGACCAAGCGCCGGTACGACGACGGGTGCCCGATCGCGCACGCGCTCGACCTCGTCGGCGAGCGCTGGGCGTTGCTGGTCGTGCGCGAGCTGCTGTTCGGCGCCAAGCGCTTCACCGACCTGCGGACCGGGCTGCCGGGCGCGAGCCCGAACGTGCTGTCGCAGCGGCTGCGCGAGCTGGACGAGGCGGGCGTCGTGCGCCGTCGCCGGCTCCCGCCGCCGGCGGCCGCGTGGGTGTACGAGCTGACGCCGTGGGGCCGCGAGCTGGAACCCGTCATCGCCCTGCTGGGCAGGTGGGGCGCGCGGTCGGACGGGCTGCGCGGCGAAGGGCCGATCAGCGTCGACTCGCTGATGCTCGCGCTGCGGTCCCTGTTCGACCCCGGGCGGGCCGAAGGGCTGGTCGCCGATTTGGCGGTGCACCTGGGCGAGGACGGGTTCCTCGCCCAGGTGACACCCGACGGGCTGACCGTGGAACGCCGGCCCGTCGCCGAGCCGGACGCGTCGATCCGCACCGACACCGTGACGCTGAACAACGTGGTGTCCGGCCGGCACACGCTCGCGGAGGCGGTCGCGTCCGGCGCCCTGGAGGTGCACGGCGACGAGACCGTGGTGGCGCGGTTCCTCACGCTGTTCCCCTCCCCCCGCCCGGCGGCCTAGCCGGGAACCCCGGCACATGACGAGCATTCCTCACAGAAGTCCGGACATCCGACGCGGAATAGCCACCACGTCACCCGTCCGTGGCGGTTCCCCCCGGTCGGCCACGCACTCCGCGCGCTTTTAGCACGAACCGGTCGTCGGCGCTTCTTCCGGATTGCCCCATCGTCGCGCCGACACTTGTCGATCATTCTTCGAGCCGCCGGAGCGCACTGCCACCCGCCGTCGGCACACCCCCTCCCACCAGGACTTACGCCCTGGCGACGCGGCAACCGCACGAGCGCAATCGGGAAGGCGAAAAGCACATCGGAAGGCAATACGCTCGTCGTCGCGCGGACCCGGCGGGAGGACCGTACCGCCGCGTGGAGCACCGGACTTCTCCATGCTTGCGATTCCGCACGGAGGCGTTCTTGGCGCGCGCGAAACCCGATATCGTCGCTGGTCACGGGGAAATCGACCCGGTCGGGACCGGCGCAGCAGGAGGAGCCATGGTCGACACACATGCCCACACCCACGCGGTGGGTGGCCCGCTCAACACCGTCCGGCACAAGCCGGCACTGCTGATCTTCACCGTGATCGTGCTCGGGCACTGGGCCGAGCACATCGCCCAAGCGGTGCAGATCTACGCCCTCGGTTGGCCGGTCCCGCAGGCCAAGGGCGTGCTCGGCCTCTGGTTCCCGTGGCTCGTCACGTCCGAGGTCATGCACTACGGCTACGCGCTCGTCATGCTGGTGTTCCTGTTCGCGCTGCGCAAGGGGTTCGTGGGCCGCTCGAAGACGTGGTGGACGATCGCGCTGGGCCTGCAGTTCTGGCACCACATCGAGCACCTGCTGCTGATCATCCAGGCGTCCGTCGGCACGAACCTGCTCGGCCGGCCCGCCCCGACGAGCATCATCCAGCTCGTCATCCCGCGGGTGGAACTGCACCTGTTCTACAACACCGTCGTCTTCATCCCGATGGTCGTCGCGATGGTGCTGCACATGCGGCCGAGCCCGGAGGAGCGCTCGCAGATGCGGTGCGCCTGCGCGCTCCCGGTCGGCGCTTCGGCCTGACCCCGTGCACAACCACGGCGCCCTCGGCCTGCCGCTCGGCTTCACCCTCCTCCGGCTGCTCCTGCTCGGCGCGGTGACCGTGGTCGCGGGTTGGGCGCTCGTGCGACCGTTCTCCCCCGGCGCGTCGGAGCCGCTGACGCGCCGGGTGGTCACCGCCTGCGCCGGCGTCGGCGGTGTCGCCGTGCTGCTCGTCGCGGACGCCACGTGGATGCCGGGGTTCGCGGCGGTGGCGCTGGTCGGGCTGCTGGCCGCTCCCCCGGCGCTGCGCGGGGCGCGACCGGCGCCGGCCCTGCTCGTGGTGGGGGGGGGCGGGGCGGGGGCGGGGGGGGGGGGGGCGGCGCGCGGGCGGCCGCGCGGGGCGGGGGGGGCGCGCGGGGGGCCCGCCCCCCCCCCCCCCCCGGCACGTGGTTCTCCGGCCCGCCGCTGTCGTTCGCCTTCATCGCGATGATGGCGTCGTTCGTCGCCGTGTCGTGGCTCGCGCTGTGCCCGCCGACCGCGGTGGTGCGCGTGGCGGGCGCCGCGTTGGCCGTGGTGCTGCTGGCCGGCCTGGGCCAGGTCACCATCGCCGGCCGGCTCAACTCCCCGGCGGCGGGCGACCCCGTGCTGACCCGGGTGGCGCTCGGCGACGGGCCGGTGGACGTGCTCGTGGTGCCGCACATGCCCGGCTGGAACATCGTGCACACCTCCGACGTCCCGCTGTCGGTGGGCAACGCGCCCAACGCCCTCGTCCCCGCCCGCCCACGGGAGGGGACGACCGGCCGGTGGGCGCTGGTGTGGCTGCCCGAGGGCCGCGGCGACCTCTGGCTGGACCGGGAGGGCGAGCGGATCACCGTTCCGGTGGACACCGGCAGGGTGGCGTGGACCGGCCCGGACGTGCGCGGCCCGGAAGGACCCGACTACGCGTCGGCCGTGTTGGCGGCGAAGCTCGCCGGCCGGCGCGGCGACCTGCCGTGGCCCGGTCTGACCGACGCCGACCGGGCGGCGCTGCGCGCGGAGGTCGCGTCGATCGGCGGCCCGTTCGCCGTCGTGTCGGACGGCTCGGCCCGCGCCGCCGAGGCGGCGGAGGTCGCGCGGGCCGAGGCCGACCGCCTCGGTCACGCCGTGGCGCCCGACGCGCCGGACGTGCTGGTGCTCGGCGGCGAGCCGCCGGCGGGCCGGCGACCGCACCTCACGCCGTGGCTCACGCCGCCCGACCTGACCACCCCCGAGGCGCGCCGCTACGCGCGGACCCTGGCCTCGACCTTCCCCGACGCCACCCCGTCCCGCTCGGGCCTCGCCGCCTGGACCGGTTAGCACTCCGACGCCCGCGCCCGTTCCGAGGGCGCTCCGGACCCGCCTCGACCGGGTGGCGCTCGGCCTGGCGCCGCACCGTCCCGCTCGACCCATCGGGTGAACGCGGGGACGCGGTTCGGGTGAACGCGCGGGGGTACTCCACCGGGGCAAGCACCCGATCCCGAGGAGCGTGGAGCCCATGCACCGCGAGAGCGACAAGCACAGCCCGCTGGTGGACGACGAGTTGAAGCACGAGCTGGAGGGCACCTTGCGCGGCAACCGCCCCAGCCGGTCCGAGGAGTGGCGCGACCCCGAGCCGCCCGCGGACGACGACGTGACCGTCCCCGGCATCGACGAGCCCCGCTGACCGCGAACAGTCCACTGAGGACCACGCGATTCCCGCGACCGGCGGCCACTTCCGCGATGTTGCCCGATCCGCCGGGGGCGATTGACCGCCCGGCGGCCCCTGGTTAGCGTCGAGGACGTGACTGCCGAACGCATCGCCCCCGTTGTCCCCGCAGACGACCTCGCCGGCGCGGTCGAGCGGTGGTCCGCGCTGCTCGGCGTGCCGCCGACGTTCGTGGACGGCGACCGCTGGGCCCAGTTCGACGTGGCGGGCGGGCGGTTGGCGCTGTCCGGCGCGGACCGCGTGCACGACGGCCCGGCGGTGCTGGTGAAGGTGACCGACCTGGAGGAGGCGCGCGAACGCGCGGCGGCCGTCGGGTTCCGCGTCGGCGAGATCACCACCGGGCCGCACGAGCGCCGGTGCGTCGCGGTCGGACCGGACGGGTACGCCGCGATCCTGCACGCGCCGTCCGCAGGCTGAGCAGAGTCCGCACCGGACGACGGCCCGGCCCGCACGGGCGACGTGCGGGC